>NZ_CAJPGY010000037.1:0-65621 GCF_905339915.1 Burkholderia sp. BCC1985 | reverse complement strand
TTTGGCGTCTTTGGCGTCTTTGGCGTCTTTGGCGTCTTTGGCGTCTTTGGCGTCTTTTGCGTCTTTTGCGTCTCCGGCGGATCTTGCGAATCACAAATCGCCAACACACCCGCGCATAACCAGCGAAATCACATACGAGCCCCAATCGCCCGCTCCGAGTCGCGTTGCCGCGCGCCAGTCGCTCGTCACGCCACCATCGCAGGCTTTTTGCTAGATTGTCCGTTCGCACACCGCGAGACCCCTGATTGAAGGAGACCCGCATGGCCCGCAACATCGAGATCAAAGCCCGCGCCCGCGAATTCGACCAGCTGCGCGAACGCGCCGCGACGCTCGCAACCGAAGCACCGCTCTTCTACCGCCAGCAGGATTTCTTCTACGACGTGCCGCGCGGCCGGCTGAAGCTGCGCCGCTTCGAAGACGGCACGCCGGCCGAACTGATCTTCTATCAGCGCGACGATCGCGACGGTCCGAAAGCGTCGTACTACACGCGCAGCCCGGTGACGAACCCGGACGCGATGCACTCGCTGCTTGCGACCGCACTGACCACGCGCGGCATCGTGACGAAGGAACGGCACGTATACCTCGTCGGCCGCACGCGGATCCACCTCGACCGCGTCGACGGCCTCGGCGACTTCATCGAACTGGAAGTGGTGCTCGGCCCCGACGACGACGAAGCCGGCGGCGAAGCCGAGGCGCACGACGTATTCGCGAAGCTCGGCGTGGCGCACGAGGATCTCGTCGCGGTCGCATACGTCGACCTGCTGAACGCCGATGCGCAATCCGAAGCGGCCTGATCGAGCCCTATCCGCGGCCGCGCCTTGCGCCCCGCTGCCAGCCCCGCCGCCGCGTCACGCGGCGCCGGGCGCCAGGTGCGCGAGCGGCAGCGCGCCATTGCGCTTGAACGTCGTCAGCACGATGTTCGAGCGCACGCTGTCGACGCCCGGCACGCGCATCAGCTTCTTCATCACGAACTGCGACAGCGCGTTGAGATCCGGCGCGACGATCCGCAGCAGATAGTCTGCATCGCCGACCACGGCATGGCACTCGAGCACCTCGGGCAGCACGTCGATCTGCTGCTGGAACTGCTCGATGATCGAATCGCCGTGGTGCTTGAGCTTCAGGCTCGTGAACGCGGTGACGCCGAGCCCGAGCTTTTCGGGGCGCAACATCACGCGATAGCCTTCGATCACGCCGGCCGCCTCGAGCCGCTGCAGCCGCCGGCCGATCTGCGACGGCGACAGCGGCACCTCCTCGCCGAGCTGCTGGTGCGTCGCGCGGCCGAAGCGCTGCAGCACGTCGAGAAGCGCGAGATCGAAGTGATCGAGTTCCAGCATAAGCATTCTCCGCATTGATTCCGATTTTGATGCGCGATTATCGCATCATCATGCGAATCAACGCCATCTTTGCGCCCATTCCGCATGTCCCCCGCTCTACACTTGCATGGTTCCCATCACAGCGTGCAGAGCCTCACCATGTCCACCGTCGTCACCGCGAAACTGCAGGAGCAGTTCGATGCGGGCCTCGAAACCCGCGCCGATTTCACCATCGACCAGCCGCTCGAACGTTACGGCCAGGTCGACCACGCGGTGTGGCGGCAGCTCTATGCGCGCCAGTCGGCGCTGCTGCGCGGTCGCGCGTGCGACGCGTTCGTCGCCGGGCTCGGGAAGATCGACCTGCCGGCCGATCGCGTGCCGTCGTTCGCCGACGTGAACCGCCAGCTGAAGCCGGCCACCGGCTGGGAAATCGTCGCGGTGCCGGGCCTCGTGCCCGATCGCGTGTTCTTCGAGCACCTCGCGAACCGGCGGTTTCCGGTCACCTGGTGGATGCGCCGCCCGGACCAGCTCGACTACCTGCAGGAACCCGACTGCTTCCACGACCTGTTCGGCCACGTGCCGTTGCTGATCGAGCCGGTGTTCGCCGACTACATGCAGGCCTACGGCCGCACTGCGCTCGCGGTCGCGGACGACGAAACGGCGCTCGCGCGGCTGGCGCGCCTCTACTGGTATACGGTGGAATTCGGCCTGATCCGCGACCCGCAGGGCACGAACGGGCTGTCGATCTACGGCGCCGGGATCGTGTCGAGCAAGGGCGAGAGCCTCTACAGTCTCGAAAGCGCGGCGCCGAACCGGCTCGGTTTCGACCTCGAGCGCGTGATGCGCACGCGGTACCGGATCGACACGTTCCAGAAGACCTACTTCGTGATCGACGATTTCGCGCAGCTGTTCGCGCTGGCCGACGTCGACGGCCGCGCGCTGGCCGACCGGCTGGCCGCGCTGCCCGAATTCGCGGCCGGCACGGTACTCGACGGCGATCTCGTGCTGCATCGCGGCACGGGAGAAGGCTGGCCGGACGACGCGGACGCGTAAGGCCGCGGGCCACGCCGGCGTGATTCGTGCGCCGGCGCTCGCCATCTGATGCCCGTCCCCGGATGCCCGTCGCCCAACTATGAAACAATGACCGGTACCGGCTTTGCCGCGTGGCCTTTGCCCGCGTGCGGGCGCCGTTACCGAACGAGGTGCAACATGATCCACAAGCTCACATCAGAAGAACGCAAGACCCGGCTCGAAGGCCTGCCGCACTGGACGGCCGTGCCGGGCCGCGACGCGATCCAGCGCAGCCTGCGCTTCGCCGATTTCAACGAGGCCTTCGGCTTCATGACGCGCGTCGCGATCAAGGCGCAGGAAATGAACCACCATCCGGAATGGTTCAACGTATACAACCGCGTCGACGTGACGCTGTCGACCCACGATGCGGACGGCCTGACCGAGCGCGACATCGCGCTCGCGACGTTCATCGACCAGGTGTGCGCACATACCCAACCGGCCGCCTGAGGTCGTCCTCTACCGCCGCGCGTCTTTCGACGCGCGGCGCGTCAACTTTTCATTTCGATGAACGTTTTCTAGGATGTACTCAGCGAAAGCCTTCAACTTTCCAAGCCATCCTTAAGGCGCACGTAAGTCTCGTACGCTTTCCGCGCCCTGGGGTCCAAACCTTCCAGTTGCAGCGCGCTTGCGCGCTGTACAATCAGCAGCGCATACGGCTTGGAGAGCGCGCTGGCCTCTTCGCAGAGTTTGAGTTCGTCGCCGCTCGACGGCGAGCGGGCGCGCCAGAAATTGATCGCGGCTTCGAGGTCGTGGATCGAAATATCGGACATGATTGGATTTAATCGTTCGCTGGCCGCCATGCTTGATGTCAGGCGATGCGGCGCCCCTGTGGAAACGGCGTCGTGCTGTCCGCGTGCCTGAACCGCCAACCCATTGTACTTGAGCGAACTTCATGCGACTCCTTCTGATCGAAGACGACCGCCCCATCGCACGCGGTATCCAGAGCAGCCTCGAGCAGGCTGGCTTCACCGTCGACATGGTGCATGACGGCATCTTTGCCGAACAGGCGCTGGCACAGAACCGCCACGAACTCGTGATCCTCGACCTCGGCCTGCCGGGCATCGACGGGATGACGCTGCTCACGCGTTTCCGCCAGACCAACCGCCACACGCCGGTCATCGTGCTGACCGCGCGCGACGAACTGAACGACCGGATCCAGGGCCTGAACTCCGGCGCCGACGACTACATGCTCAAGCCGTTCGAGCCGGCCGAGCTCGAAGCGCGCATCCGCGCGGTGATGCGCCGCAGCGGCCCGCACAGCGACATGCCGCGTCCGGAAGTGTCGCTCGGCGGCGTCCGCCTGTCGGGCGTCGATCGCCGCATCTTCAACGACGACAAGCCGCTCGAACTGTCGCCGCGCGAATTCGCGGTGCTGGAAATGCTGCTGCTGCGTCACGGCCGCGTCGTCAGCAAGGCCCAGCTGCAGGATCACCTCACGCACTTCGGCGGCGATCTCGGCGACACCGCGATCGAAGTCTACGTGCATCGCGTGCGCAAGAAACTCGAGCAGTGCCGCGTCGAAATCGTCACGGTGCGCGGCTTCGGCTATCTGCTGCAGGAAATCCGCCAGACCGCGAGCGTCTGAGCGGCGCCGCACGCCGGCCGGCCGCGTGCCGCCGGCGAGCCGCCCTGCCCGCGTCGCCGTCCGGCGCACGTCCGCGCCGCTCCCCGTGAGCGGCGCTTATCCATTTGCCCGTCGAAATGTCTTCTGATCCGGCTGTGACCACCAGCCTGCGCCGCTCGCTGCTCCGGCGCCTCGCCGCGCCGCTGTCGATGCTCGCGCTGATGAGCGGCCTGATCGCCTACTGGCTCGCGTGGCAATACACGCAACACGTGATCGACCGCTCGCTCGCCGACCTCGCGACCGCCATCTCCAAACAGATCCAGATCGCCGGCCCCGACGCGCCGTTCACGGTGCCGCCGCTCGCGCAGGCGATGTTCTCCGATCCGGCCGAGGCGCTGATCTACCGGATCAGCGACGGCGAGCAGGAACTCGCCGGCGATCCGAAACTGCCGCTGCGGGGCATCAACGTGCGCCGCATGCATCACGCGTACGTGTTCGAGGCCGAGTACGACAACCGCGCGGTGCGGGTCGCGCAGGTGCGCGTCGAGGAAGTCGACGGCGGCCGGCCGATGGTGGTCGAGGTCGCGCAGCCGGTGCGGCACCGCTACCGGATCGCGGCCGAATTCCTCGTCGCGATCATGATGCCGCTGCTGCTGCTGCTGCTCGCGGGCTGGGGCATCGTGTGGCGCGTCGTGAATCAGCAGCTCGGCCCGCTCACGCATCTCGCCGATTCGCTGAACCGGCAGACCCACACGTCGCTGGAGCCGGTCGACGAAACCGACGTGCCGCTCGAGATCCGGCCGCTGACGAGCGCGATGAACGCGCTGCTCGGCCGCCTGAAGACCGCGCTCGACGCGCAGCGCAAGTTCATCGCCGATGCCGCGCACCAGCTGCGCACGCCGCTCACGGCCGTGAAGCTGCATGCCGAGCAGGCCGCCGTCGCGCGCGACCCGCAGCAGACCTATGCCGCGGTGCGCGAACTGCGCGCGGCCGCCGACCGCGCGGTGCGGCTGTCGAACCAGCTGCTGTCGCTCGCGCGCGCGGAGCCGGGCGAACAGGCCGCGCGTTTCGTCGACGTCGACCTGGCCGCGATGGCGTTCGAGACGGGTGCCGAATGGGTGCCGCGCGCGCTCGCGTCGCATGTCGACCTCGGCTTCCAGCGCAGAGACGATCCCGGCGAGGACGAAACGCTGAACGTACGCGGCAACCCCGTGCTGCTGCGCGAGGTGATCGCGAACCTGCTCGACAATGCGTTGAAATACGTGCCGCTCGCCCGGCCGCACGGGGCGCGGATCACGGTGAACGTCGCGCGCGGCGCGCTCGAGACCGGCGAAGCGGCCGCCGAGATCGTCGTCGAGGACAACGGCCCGGGCGTGCCGGCCAATCAGCAGGCCGACCTGTTCAAGCGCTTCTTCCGTGGCGACGCGCAAAGCGGCAACGGCGTCGAGACGGGCGCCGGGCTCGGGCTCGCGATCGTGCACGACATCATCGCGATGCACGGCGGCACGGTGTCGTACGAGGATGCATCGGAAGGCGGTTCGCGCTTCGTGGTGCGGGTGCCGCTCGCCAAGCGCACCGGGAAGCCGGCGAGCGAGACGCCGGCCGCCGCGCCCACGCACTGAGGCAGGCGCGGCGAACCCTCATCAGGGTGGATGGACGGCCGCGCGGCGGCCAACCGGGGGTGACGCAGCCGCGCGCGATGCGCGGCCTCACCGGTCACTTCTTCTTTTTCTTGTCCTTCGCGCCGGACTCGGACTTGCCGTCCTTCCTGTCCTTCTTCTTTTTCTTCTTGCCGTCGTCGTCCGGCGTGGCGAGCAGCGTGCCACGGCATGCGATCGCGCCGCAATGGCACGCGTATTCCCGCTTGAGTTTCTTCGTCAGCTTCTCGTCGATCACGAGGCCGTAGTCGTAGAACAGCTCTTCTTCCGGCCCGATGTCGCGCAGTGCGTGGATGAACACGCGGCCCTTGATCTCCTCGGCCTCGCAGTTCGGCGCGCACGAATGGTTGATCCAGCGCGCGCTGTTGCCGTCGATCTTGCCGTCGATCACCCCGCCCTCTTCCAGTGCGAAGTAGAACGTATGGTTCGGCTCGTTCGGGTCGTGCGGATGGCGGCGCAGCGCTTCCTTCCACGAAATTCGCTCGCCCTTGTATTCCACTACGCGTTCGCCGGCCTTGATCGGCTCCACCGCGAACACGCCCTTGCCGTGAACTCCCGAGCGGCGTACCGCGATCCTGCGTGAACTCATCGAACGAATCCTTTGAAGACGACTTGAATGGAAGACGGCCGCGCTGTCGTTTTGCGCGGCCCTGCGTCGCGCAAAACGAAAACGCGGCACCGGTCGGTGCCGCGTCGGGACATGCGGCGAATCACCCGCATCCTACACGTTCAAGATTGCTTCGCTCAACATCGCGCGCAATATTGCGCGCATGACGCTCAGCGCTGGCCGAACGCGATGTCGCCGAACAACGCCTTGTGCTCGCGCGGCTGCGAACGCCAGTACTGCGGCGGCGCCGACACCTGCGCACCGAGCTCGGCAGCCGCATGCCACGGCCAGCGCGGGTCGTACAGCATCGCGCGCGCCATCGCGACGAAATCGGCATCGCCCGACTCGATCAGCCGGTTCGCATGCGCGGGATCGTTGATCAGGCCGACCGCGATCGTCGGCATCCCGACCGCGCGCTTCACAGCCTGCGCGAACGGCACCTGGTAACCGGGCGACAGCGGAATCTTCTGCAGCGGTGATACGCCGCCGGACGACACGTCGATCCAGTCGCAGCCGCGCTGATTCAGCTCGTGCGCAAACGCGATCGTGTCCTCGAGTTCCCAGCCGCCCTCGACCCAGTCGGTCGCCGACACGCGCACGCCGACCGGCCGGTCCGCCGGAAACGCCGCGCGCACGATCTCGAAGATCTCGAGCGGAAAGCGCATCCGGTTTTCGCGCGAGCCGCCGTATTCGTCGGTACGCTGGTTCGCAAGCGGCGACAGGAACTGATGCAGCAGGTAGCCGTGCGCCGCATGCACCTCGATCGCATCGATGCCGAGGCGCGCGGCACGCTTCGCGGCGGCCGCGAACGCGTCGCGGATCCGGTTCAGGCCGGCCGCGTCGAGCGCGAGCGGCGGCGTTTCGCCGTCCTTGTGCGGCAGGGCCGACGGCGCATGCGGCAGCCAACCGCCATCGGCGACGGACACGAGCTGGCCGCCCTTCCACGGCACCTCGCTCGACGCCTTGCGCCCCGCGTGCGACAGCTGCATCGCGACGCGGACCGGCGAATGCTTGCGGATCGCCGCCAGCACGGGCTTGAGCGCTGCTTCGGTCGCGTCGTCCCACAAACCGAGGTCGCCGGCCGTGATGCGCCCGTCGGGTTCGACCGCGGTCGCTTCGATGCAGAGCAGGCCCGCGCCGGACAGCGCGAGATGGCCGAGGTGAATCATGTGCCAGTCGGTCGCCTCGCCGCGCTCGGCCGAGTACTGGCACATCGGGGAGATCACGATCCGGTTCGGAAGGGTCACGCCGCGCAGCGTGAACGGAGAAAACAGCGCAGTCATGGAGGCCGCTCGCCAGGAAAGGGAAACAGCGGACGAGCGTAGCATGCGGGCTCGAAGCCTGCTGGCGGCCGGTTCGGCAGTAAGCGGATGGTCAGGTAGCGCCGCCGCGCCGCCGGCAGCGATGCCGCGCACACACGGCATGCAGCGGTGCGCCAGCCGGCACGGCCTGCGGGCCGGTCACGCGCGGCGTCGCTCGCTCGGGATCAAAGCCCGACGCTGTCGAGCCACTCCGCGAACATGCGTCGCGCGGCCGCCTCCAGCGCGGGACCGTGCTGCACGGTGTCGGCGCGCAGCTGGCGTGCGTCGATGCCGGGCGTCGACGCGATTTCGCCGGCGTTGCCGATCAGCCAGGGTTCGAAGCGGTCGGCACGGATTTCGGGATGGCATTGCAGCGCCAGCACGTGCTGCCCCCACGCGAACGCCTGGTGGCGGCAGGCCGGTGTCGAGGCGAGATGGATCGCGCCGCCCGGCAGGTCGAACGTATCGCCGTGCCAGTGCAGCATCGAGGTCGCCGCGCCGTCGAGATGGCGCAGCGGCGACGCGCGGCCCGCGTCGGTGAGCGTCAGCGGCGCCCAGCCGAGTTCCTTCTGCGCAGCCGGATAGACGCGCGCACCGAGCGCGCAGGCGATGAACTGCGCGCCAAGGCAGATACCGAGGATCGGCAGCCCGGCGTCGATGCGCTGACGCACGAGCGCCGTGAGCGGCGCGATCGACGGATACTGCGCGTCCTCGTACACGCTGAGTGGCCCGCCGAGCATCACGAGCAGCGCCGGCTTGAGCGCGTCGAGCACCTCGACGCGCGACGCGCCGACGTCGACGTAGCGCACCCGCCGCCCGCGCGCCCCGAGCACCTGCTCGAAGCTGCCGAGGTCCTCGAAATGCACGTGGCGGATCGCCACCACTTCAGCGTTCATCATCGGCCTCCCGGTCGATCGACGGACGTCAGCCGGCGAACACCTTCCAGGTCTTCTTTTGCGTTGCCGCGTCGGCTTCTTCGTGCACCGAACAGTCGAGACGCAGATCGCTGTCGGCCATCGACAGGTCGAGCGCCGCACAGTGATGCACGGTCTTCTTCGACTGCTTGCCCGGCTGGAAATGCGTGCACGTCAGGCACATGCGCTGCGGCGGCGTCGCGCCGGCCACCTGCAGTTCGCGCAGCGTCTTCAGCAGCGCGCGGTACAGCGCGCCCTGCTCGTCCGCGCCGAGCTTGCCGACCGCCTTCGTCAGGAATTCCGGCCATTGCAGCGCCTTCTTCGCCGCGGTACGGCCGCGGGCCGACAGGCGCACGGCAAGCGCGCGGCCGTCGTCCAGCGCGCGACGCTTCTCGACGAGCCCCTTCGTCTCGAGCGTGCTGACCGCATCGCTGGTGGTCGCAGCCGTGAGCTGCGTCTCGCGCGCGATCTCGCCGAGCCGCATCGGGCCCTTGCGTTGCAGCAGCAGCACGAGGATCTCGCCCTGCGTCGGCGTGAGGCCCGCGCCTTCCGCCCAATCCCATGCCTGGCTTCGCATGGCCGTACTCAACCGCAGCAAGCTGTGGGTCACACGTCCCGAAGCCTGATTCCCGTAAACGCCTTCGCTCATAGTCTTTTCGCTTTGCCGCCGCCCGGATTGCCGAGCAGCCGTAGTGTGGAGATCGAATGTCTATCTCAAAACAGACGCTCATCGAGGAGCGTCGACACGGCCGTCGCGAGGCACACGCGGCGGTCGCGTTCGCGGCGACCGGTGAGACACTGGTCATTCCGGTGTCCGCAAAGCCGACATTCTAAGCGAGAGCGGAAAATCGCACAGCTAAGTTATCCCCTTCATTCTGTGGAAAATCGCTGGATAACCGGATTTTTTCGTTGTGCCGGCAATCCCTGCCGGCCTCACGGCGCAACGCGCAAACATTTTCCTGTTCGAATCGGCCATCGTGCGGCTGCCGGCGATCCACCGGGTTATCCATACCGCAGTGCGTTGACTTTGCAGCGGAATATCCAGTTATCCACAGATTTTCAGGAGGACTGGTGACGCGGAACGCCCGAATCGGCGTCGACCGGCATTCAGCGAATCGCCGCGCGGTCGAGCCTGTAATCTGCAAAACATTTTTTCATTCACGCCAGCGCAGGCACTGCTGGCGGACCGTCTCGTTCAGCGATTTTTCCTGTTTGAAAACGGTTCTCAACCACGATGCGTCATTCACGCGCGCCTGCGCGAGTGCACCGATCTCGTCGAGGGCCGCGCGCGAGCCGAGCGCGGCCGCATGCGGCGCGATCCGGTCGAGCGTGTCGAGGATGTCTTCCGCGATCGTGCGACGCTCACCTGTCTGAGGATTGACGCAGGTGCCCTCGAGCCCGAAGCGGCAGGCTTCGAAACGGTTGAATGTGTAGACGAGATAGTCGTCCTCCGACAGCTTCAGCGGCCGGTCGGTCAGCAGGTAGCGCGCGAGCGTCTGGATGTAGCACGCGATCGCGGCCGCGCGATCGACCGACAGCGGCGTGTCCATCACGCGCACCTCGATCGTCCCGTAGCCGGGCTTCGGCCGGATGTCCCAGTAAAAGTCCTTCATCGAGTTGACGACGCCCGTGTTGACCATCTTCGTGAAGTACTCCTCGAAGCTGTCCCAGGTCAGCACGAACGGCGCGCGGCCCGACAGCGGGAACGCGAACACCGAATTCAGGCGCGCCGAATGGAAGCCGGTGTCGACGTTCTGCACGAACGGCGACGACGCGGACAGCGCGATGAAGTGCGGAATGAAGCGCGACATCGAGTGCAGCAGGAACAGCGCGCTGTCCGGATCGGGACAGCCGATGTGCACGTGCTGGCCGAACACGGTGAACTGCTTCGCGAGATAGCCGTACAGCTCGGAGATGTACTGGAAGCGCGGCGCGTCGTAGATCTGCCGGTCGCTCCACTGCTGGAACGCGTGCGTGCCGCCGCCGGCGAGCCCGACGTTGAGCTGGTCGGCCGCCTTCACCAGCACGTCGCGGATCGCGTGCAGCTCGGAGACCGCCTGCTCGTGCGAATGGCAGATGCCGGTCGACAGCTCGATCATGCTCTCGGTGATTTCAGGCGTGATGTTGCCGGGGAAGGTCTCGCCCTGGATCAGGCGCATCAGGTCGGATGCAGCCTTGGTGAGGTCGTAGTTGTGCGTGTTGACGACCTGGATCTCCAGTTCGACGCCGAACGTGAACGGTTCGGAATTGACGAAGGTTTCGAGTGCCATGGCAGGTTCCGGAATCAGTTTCTGTCGCTGCGTTCGCTGACCGCCGACAGGCAGCGGTAGACGACGAACGGGCTGACGAGCTGCAGGATCACGATCGTGCACATCACGATCGCGCGCAGGTGCGGGTCGAAATTCGGATAGAGCTGGTAGGTGTCGTCGACGAGCAGGTACGACAACGCGGACATCGGTGTCAGCGCGATGCCGAGCGCGACGCCCTGCTTCATCCCGAGCCCGCTCGGCTTCGCGAACGCGACGACGCCGGCGAGCTTGGCGGCGAGCCGCGTGACGATCAGCGCGATTGCGAGCAGGCCGCCGAGCGCGATGTCGCCCCACGTGAACGACGTGAGCGTCAGCACGAACAGGATCACCGTCAGCAGCCAGCCGGCCGTGCCGAAATGCTCGGGCCACAGCTGCGGCCGCGCTTCGAGGTTCTTCACGATGATGCCGGCGAGTAGCAGCGTGAGCAGCGTCGACAGCTTCAGCGCCTGCGCGACCGCGATCGCGAGCATCACGAGCCCGAACAGCGCGACGAACGAATGCTCGTCGCGCATCGTCGCGGTCATGTGACGGAACAGGTAATTGCACGCCCGCGCGACCAGGTACGCGACGATGAACGAACCGGCGATCAGGTAGGCGGGTTGCAGGATCGTCGCGAAAACGTTCCCGTACGCTTCCTGGTGGAGCCAGCTCGTGACGAGCTTGGTCAGCACGATCGCGTACACGCTGTTCAGCGCGGTCAGCGTGATGAGGCGCTGCGACACCTGCCCTTCCGCGCGCAGCTCGGTCTTGAGCTGGATCACCATCGACGGCGACGTCGCGATCGCGATCGCCGACAGCACGAGCGCGACCATGCCCGACACGCCGAGCGCGAGCATCACGAACAGCACGAGCACGAACGTCAGCGTCGCCTCGGCCAGGCTCGACGCAATGAGCCACGGATTGCGGCGGATCCATTTCAGGTCGAGACGGCTGCCGAGCTCGAACAGCAGCAGGCCGAGCGCGACGTCGATCAGCAGCCGCGAGGTTTCGTCGGTGCTCGCGTCGATCACGCCGAATCCGAACGAACCGGCGATGAGACCGATCACCGCATACCCGGTGATGCGCGGCAGCCGCCATGCGCGATAGCACAGCTCGCCACACAGACCGGCCGCGAACAACGCGAGCCCGGCCCAGAACACGGCATCCGGCGCGAGCGGCCAATTGGGCAGGAATGAGAACGCCGACTTCATCGTGGTGACTTCTCCTTTGGAAGCAATCGCCAGCGGCGCGGGGTCAAGCGTCAGAAATGAGATGCGCGCCGGCTGGGTATCGCCCCGAGTGTGAATGTTGTGGTCGACGACGGCGGGACATGGGATCCGCCTCTTTCCGCCATCCGGCGGAACTGTCGTTCAGGCTGCCGATCTGGATTGTCGGCCTGGTGTGTGAACGGACTGCGCAGTCTCGATGATTCAGATTCGAAATCGAGCCGACCGTTCCATTGAAGCATGTCCGGCGCTTGGCCGAACGAACGCGAAGGAAACCGATTGTGCCACAGCTTTTTCGCTCCGGAACCGATTGAATCGACTCGCGGCGCTGTGAGGCGCCACAGGTCTTTGGTTTCAATGGTTTACTTGTATATATACGTAGTAGAAGTTAACAAGGCGCTCACAGTTCTGTGGATAACTTCGGTTTACGCAACAAGATCAAGGTGTTGGCGCGGCCATAAGTCGTTGCACAGGCTGTTTGCTCACAGAGGTTTGAGTTGGGTAACTTTCGGGCCGTTTCACAGCTGTGCCGAGTTGCCCAGTTTACGTCCACTGTGATTGCACACGAAGTGCGTGCGGATTCCGCGCGGTTATCCACAGCGTCGCGTGGATAACCTTGCGCGAAAAAATCGAAGGACTGTGAGGATTCGGCTGACGAGATCAGCCGATCTGGCGGCCGCGCAGCGCGCGGATCAGGAACCGGGCCGGGTCGACGGCATCGGCGAGTTCGCGCTCGAGCGGCAGCGGCTCGCCTTCCAGTTGCGACGCGATCAGTTCCGCGCCGAGCGCGGCCCACACGAGGCCGCGGGAACCGTAGCCGAATGCGCCGTACAGGCCCGCGGTACGCGGCAGGTCGCGCGCCCTCGCACCGCTCAGCGCGCGTGCGTTCGCGACGGCCTGCGCTTCGTCGGCGAGCGGGCCGATCACCGGCACGCGATCGGCGACGACCCAGCGAAACGCGACGCGCCCGCGCAGCGTATCGACGTCCGGCAGCTCGCCGATCAGGCCGGGCAGCAGATGCCGGACGCGCTCGATATTTTCGATATGCCCGGCGCCGCGCATCGCCGGATCGAGGTCGTCGGGTTCGAACGTCGCGCCGATCAGCAGCGTGCCGTCGCCGAGCGGTACCGCATAGCCGTCGCCGATCGCGGGGCACGGCAGCGGTGCCGTGCTGCCGGGCGGCAGCAGCGTGAGCTGGCCGCGCACCGGCTGCAGCGCGACGTGCCGCAGGCCCGCGAGACGCACGGCGTCGCCCGCGTTCGCGAGCACGACGACCGGCGCCTCGGCGAGCGTCGCGCCTGCCGCGTCGACGGCGCGCCACGTGTCGCCATCGCGCTCGAGTCGCGCGACTTCGGTGCCGGCGAGCAGTGTCACGCGTTCACCGGCCGCCGCGACTTGTGCGGCGCAGACCCCGGCCGGCCAGACGGCGCCGCCGTGCGGAAACAGCAGGCCGCCATGTGCGACCGGCAGGTTCAGATGCGCGCGCGCGGCGTCCGTGTCGAGCAGCGACACGTAGTCGGACGGTGCGCTGAGCGCGTCGAACGCATCGCGCATCCGCACGAAATCGTCGGCCGATTCCGCGAGATGGATCATCCCGCGCGTGCTGCGCGCGAACGCATGGCCCGCATGCTCGAGCGCGCGCCAGCGCGCCAGCGCATGCAGGAAACCGCTGCGCGTGAGGCGGCTCGCGACGTTGTCGTCGCGCGTCATCAGTGGATGGAATACGCCGGCCGGATTGCCCGATGCGTCGCTCGCGATTCGCGCGTGTCGCTCGATCAGCGTGACGTTCCAGCCGCGCGCGGCGAGCCGTTCGACGACCGCGCAGCCGGCCAGCCCCGCGCCGATCACGATCGCGTCGCGCGCGGCAACCGGCAACGCGCGCGGCGGTTCGTGCCGGCGCATCCGCCAGCGCGGTGCGTATTCGCCCGCGAGCATCGCGAACTTGCCGGCCAGGCCGGCCATCTTGCGATACGTGAAACCCGCTTCGAGGAGCGCTTGTTTCACCACGCCCGCGCTCGAATAGGTCGCAAAGGTCGCCTTCTCGGCGGCGATACGTGCGAGCGCGCGGAACACGTCGGCCGACCAGAGATCCGGGTTTTTCGCGGGCGCGAAACCGTCCAGATAGAACGCATCGGCGCGGGCGACCAGTTTCGGCAGCATCTCGCACGCGTCGCCCAGCGCGAGCGTCAGCACGACCCGGCCAGCGTCGAATTCGAGGCGATGAAAACCGGGAACGAGCATCGGCCACGCATCGGCGAGCATTTCCGCTTCCGTCGATATCGTTGTGTTAGCAACCATATGGGACAGTGCCCGGCGCAGGTCATCGCGCGAAAACGGATGCTTCTCGAACGACACGAAATGCAGCCGTTCGCAGCGCGCGGGATCGTCGCGCCAGGCGGCCCAGGTCGCGAGGAAGTTGACGCCCGCGCCGAACCCCGTCTCGACGATCGTGAACGTGCGCCGGCCTTGCCAGCGCCCGGGCAGCGCGTTGCCCGCGATGAACACGTAGTTCGCCTGCGCGAGCGCGCCCGCGACGTTGTGATAGATGTCGCCGTACGCGGGCGAGATGAGGGTGCCGTCGTCGCGGAACGCGAGCGTGGCGGGAACGAGTCGGTCGGGCATGCGAAACAAAAAACGTGGCAGCCAAGCCTGGCAAGGGATTGCGCGGAGGCGTCCGGCGGGTCGTTGGCAAAAACCAACGGCGTTGCGCGGCGGCGGACCCGGCTGCGTATCCCGTCCGGTTGGCGCAGGTCAAAAAACGGGCAATCGACGATTCATTCGGCGAAATACCGATGAAAATCTTTGAAACCCTTGTCGTTATTGGGTTTGCGCTGCGCTATCATAGCAACGCCGTACCGCGGGGTGGCCTTCCGGCAAACCGGACGGCACGTCGCGCGGGCCAGGATTCGGCGCTGTGCCGTCGAAGTCTGACTCTCGACGGCACGGTTCGCGCACGTATAATCGGCGCGTTCGCGCTGTTCGTGTCAAACCTAACCTGAAAAAGGAACCTTAATGAACAAACAGGAACTGATCGACGCCGTCGCCGCCCAAACGGGCGCCAGCAAGGCTCAAACCGGCGAAACGCTGGACACGCTGCTCGAAGTCATCAAGAAGGCCGTGTCGAAGGGTGATGCGGTTCAGCTGATCGGCTTCGGCAGCTTCGGTTCGGGCAAGCGCGCAGCACGTACGGGCCGCAACCCGAAGACCGGCGAAACCATCAAGATCCCGGCAGCCAAGACGGTCAAGTTCACGGCTGGCAAGGCGTTCAAGGACGCCGTCAACAAGCGTTAATCCAGCGCCTGTTCCAGGAAAAAAACCCGCCTTTCGGCGGGTTTTTTGTTGGGCGCGCGCAGCATTTTTGCCACAGTTCGCGCCACTCTTGCAAGATTTAACGGTTGTCTTTCGCAGGCCGTTTTTACCGCGTATTACGCGTGCACGATCTGCGTGTCGCCGGGATCGTCGTCGTCGTGCGCATCGACATCCCACACCGGAAACGGATCGTCGAACGCGGTCCATTGCGCCGCACCGAGCGCGAATTCCGCATCGGTGAGCAGGCATGCGTCGAGTTTCGCGCGCCATGCGTCGGCATCGAGCGCGATGCCGATCAGCACCAGTTCCTGACGGCGATCGCCGACCGAGCGGTCGTCGAGGTCGCCCTGCCACTCCGTGCGAATTTCGGCGAGCAACTCGTCGTCGTCCGGCCATTCCGCGCGATCCTGCGCGGCCCACCAGAGGCCCGCCGGGCCATGCCGGCACACGCCGCCCGCCTGCGACAGCGAGCCCGCGATGTCGTTGCGCGTCGCGAGCCAGAAGAAGCCCTTGCTGCGCAGCACGCCCGGCCACTCCTGATGCAGCAGCGCCCAGAGCCGTGCCGGATGAAACGGCCGGCGCGCGCGGTAAACAAAATTGCCGATGCCGAATTCGTCGGCTTCGCCATGCACGTGCGCATGATGCGGATCGTGGCACTCGGGATCGTCGCAATGCGTGTGATCGTGGTCGAGCGACGCGAGCCAGCCCGGCGCGTTCGCGGCCTCGTCGAAATCGAAGCGGCCGGTGTTCAGCACTTCCTCGAGCGGCACGTTGCCGAACGTCGACACGACCTGGTGCGCGCGCGGGTTGAGCCGCGCGAGGATGTGCTGCAGACGCGCGAGTTCTTCCGCGCCGACGAGGTCGGTCTTGTTGATCACGAGCACGTCGCAGAACTCGATCTGCTCGATCAGCAGCTCGACGAGCGTGCGATCGTCTTCGTCCGATGCGGCGATGCCGCGCGTCGCGAGCGCGTCGTCGGAACCGTAGTCGCGCAGGAAATTGTAGGCGTCGACCACGGTGACGAGCGTGTCGAGCCGCGCGACGTTCGACAGCGATGCGCCGTCGTCGTCGACGAACGTGAAGGTTTCGGCGATCGGCATCGGCTCCGCGATGCCGGTCGATTCGATCACGATCGCGTCGAAGCGGCCATCCGCCGCGAGATTGCGGATCTCGACGAGCAGGTCGTCGCGCAGCGTGCAGCAGATGCAGCCGTTCGACATCTCGACCAGGCGTTCCTCGACATGCGACAGCGCCTGCGCATCGCGTACGAGCGACGCGTCGATGTTGACCGCCGCGAGATCGTTGACGATCACGGCGACTTTCAGGCCCGCGCGGTTCGCGAGGATGTGATTGAGCAGCGTGGTCTTGCCGGCGCCGAGGAAACCGGACAGCACGGTGACGGGCAACGGCTGGTTCATTGCCGGATTCATAACGATTTGCACCAACGGAAAAGAGGGAAAAGCGGCCGCGGCGTCCTGACGGGGCGCGATCGGCCCGGAGCCGGTCGCCCGGGCCGGTCGAAACCGCGGCGTGAGATCCGCATTGTGCATCAAACGCGCGCCGGCCGAGCGGCACGGCGTCGGCAAGCGCCGCGGCGCGGCGTCACTGCTCGGGCGGCATCAGCTTCCACTGCGTCAGGATCCCGGCGATCTGCCGCGCATACTTGTCGCGCAGCGACGGCGTTTCCGAATGATAGGCGCCGACGGCCTGCCATGTGTTGCCGTAGCGATTCATCTTCTGGCGCAGGTGCCAAGCGGCGATGTAGACGTTCTTGCACGGCTGCATCAGCGTGTCGCGGCCGATGCCGTAGCGCGACAGCGTCGGCAGGTGGATCGAATTGATCTGCATCAGGCCGTAGTCGACCGAGCCGTTCGTATTCTTGTTCAGCGCGTCGGGCCGGTTGTGCGACTCCTGCCACGCGATCGCGCGCAGGATCAGCGGATTGACCTTCTGGTAGCGGGCGGCCTCGTCGAAACAATCCGCGCGTGCGCTTCCGCAGGCGAACCACACGCCGGCGGCGATCAACGCGATCGAAGCGAACCGTCTGTTCATGGTGCGGAAAACGAAAGAAATGGGCGCAAGGATCGGGAAAACCCGTGTCCGTTATTCGTGCGACTGGAAACGTGCCGCCCGTATCATACCGAGAGTCCGTCACGTGGCGACATGCGAACGACGGCTGCCCGTTTATACCGCATTTTCGTGTCGATTCATCGCAAAAACGACGGCGATGGACGGCAGCCCGGGTCGGCGCCGAAATCTTACATATTGCATACGGTGCGCCGGATACATGTCGTATGTGAGACAGTCCTCGGCTCAATGTGATATTCCGGACATGAAAAGCTGCTAATGTCGCCTCTTTCGGACCTGGATCCCAGCACTACCGCCGGAAGTGGCCTGAGCCGGCATCGACCCATTCATCCATGACAAGAAATCGCTTCGTTATGCGGCGCATCGCGACGACCCTGATCGTCGCCGGCATCATCGTCTCGCAGGCCGCCTACGCTCAGGTCACGCTCAATTTCGTGAATGCGGACATCGACCAGGTCGCCAAGGCGATCGGTGCCGCAACCGGCAAGACCATCATCGTCGACCCCCGCGTGAAGGGGCAGCTCAATCTCGTGGCCGAACGTCCGGTGCCGGAAGACCAGGCGCTGAAGACGCTGCAGTCGGCGCTGCGCATGCAGGGCTTCGCGCTCGTGCAGGATCACGGGGTGCTGAAGGTCGTGCCGGAAGCCGACGCGAAGCTGCAGGGCGTGCCGACCTATGTCGGCAATGCGCCGCAGGCGCGCGGCGACCAGGTCATCACGCAGGTGTTCGAGCTGCGCAACGAATCGGCGAACAACCTGCTGCCGGTGCTGCGGCCGCTGATCTCGCCGAACAACACGGTCACCGCCTACCCGGCGAACAACACGATCGTCGTCACCGACTACGCGGACAACGTGCGCCGCATCGCGCAGATCATCTCGGGCGTCGACAGCGCCGCGGGCGCGCAGGTCCAGGTCGTGCCGCTGCGCAATGCGAACGCGATCGACCTCGCCGCGCAGCTGCAGAAGATGCTCGACCCGGGCGCGATCGGCAACAGCGACGCGACGCTGAAGGTGTCGGTCACGGCCGACCCGCGCACCAACTCGCTGATGCTGCGCGCGTCGAGCGCGTCGCGCCTCGCGGCCGCGAAGCGCCTCGTGCAGCAGCTCGACGCGCCGAGCGCGGTGCCCGGCAACATGCACGTCGTGCCGCTGCGCAACGCCGACGCGGTGAAGCTCGCGAAGACGCTGCGCGGGATGCTCGGCAAGAGCAGCGGCGACAGCGGTTCGTCGGCGTCGTCCAACGACGCGAACAGCTTCAACCAGGGCGGCGGCTCGTCGCAGAGCGGCAACTTCTCGACCGGCACGTCGGGTACCCCGCCGCTGCCGTCGGGCGGCTTGGGCGGTTCGTCTTCTTCGTCGGCCTACGGCGGCAGCGGCTCGTCCGGCGGCGGCCTCGGCACGGGCGGCCTGCTCGGCGGCGACAAGGAAAAGGGCGACGACAACCAGCCGGGCGGGATGATCCAGGCCGACTCGGCGACCAACTCGCTGATCATCACCGCGTCCGACCCGGTCTACCGCAACCTGCGCTCGGTGATCGACCAGCTCGACGCACGGCGCGCGCAGGTCTATATCGAAGCGCTGATCGTCGAGCTGAACTCGACGACGCAGGGCAACCTCGGCATCCAGTGGCAGGTGGCGAGCGGCCAGTTTCTCGGCGGCACGAACCTGAACCCCGGGCTGGGCCTCGGCAACAGCATCATCAACCTGACGGCCGGCGGTGTGGCCAACGCGGCCGGCGGGATCACCGGAGGCGGGCTGGCCTCCAACCTCGGGCAGCTGTCCCAGGGGCTCAACATCGGCTGGCTGCACAACATGTTCGGCGTGCAGGGGCTCGGCGCGCTGCTGCAATACTTTGCGGGCGTGAGCGACGCGAACGTGCTGTCGACGCCGAACCTGATCACGCTCGACAACGAGGAAGCGAAGATCGTGGTCGGCCAGAACGTGCCGATTGCAACCGGCTCGTATTCGAACCTGACGAGCGGCACGACGAGCAACGCGTTCAACACCTACGACCGTCGCGACGTCGGCCTGACGCTGCACGTGAAGCCGCAGATCACCGACGGCGGGATCCTGAAGCTGCAGCTCTATACAGAGGATTCGGCGGTCGTCGCCGGCACGACCAGCGCGCAGACCGGCCCGACCTTCACGAAACGGTCGATCCAGTCGACGATCCTGGCCGACAACGGCGAGATCATCGTGCTCGGCGGCTTGATGCAGGACAACTACCAGGTATCGAACAGCAAGGTCCCGCTGCTCGGCGACATTCCGTGGATCGGCCAGCTGTTCCGTTCGGAATCGAAGGTGCGTGCGAAAACCAACCTGATGGTGTTCCTGCGCCCCGTGATCATTTCCGATCGCGGCACCGCGCAGGAAGTCACGGCCAACCGCTACGACTACATCCAGGGCGTGACGGGCGCGTACAAGTCGGACAACAACGTGATCCGCGACAAGGACGATCCGATCGTCCCGCCGATGCCGCTCGGCCCGAGCCAGGGCGGCACGCCGGCCGGGAACCTGTTCGATCTCGACAAGATGCGCCGTCAGCAGCTGCAACGCCAGGTGGCGCCGGTGCCGGCCCAGCCGCTGCCGGAGGCAACGCCCGCGCAGCCGCGGAGCGTACCGCAGCAGGCCGTGCCGCAACAGCCGCTGACCGCCACGCCGGGAGCCTCGCAGTGAGCGACGTGCGCGCGTCCTCCGCTCACGACGGCACGCCCGGCGAACGGCAGCCGCCGTCGCCGCTCGCCGCGCGCCTGTTGCCGTACGGCTTCGCGAAGAGCGGCCAGGTGCTGATCGCGCACCAGCTCGACGACACGCTCGAGGTGTGGATCAGCGAACGCACGAACGATGCGGCGCTCGCCGAAATCGCGCGCAACTTCGGCTCGATCTCCGTGCATCGCGTGCCGGCCGACGAGCTCGCGCAGGCGATCAACCAGGCCTACGCGCGCCAGGACGGCAGCGCGGCGCAGATCGTCGGCGAGGTCGAAGGCGAAGTCGACCTGTCGCGGCTGATGCAGGACATCCCCGAAGTCGAGGATCTGCTCGAATCGGAAGACGATGCGCCGATCATCCGGATGATCAACGCGCTGCTCACGCAAGCGGCGCGCGAACAGGCATCGGACATTCACATCGAGCCGTTCGAGAATGCATCGGTCGTGCGGTTTCGCGTCGACGGCACGCTGCGCGACGTCGTGCGCCCGAAGAAGGCGCTGCACGGCGCGCTGATCTCGCGGATCAAGATCATGGCGCAGCTCGACATCGCCGAGAAACGCCTGCCGCAGGACGGCCGCATCACGCTGCGCGTCGGCGGCCGGCCGGTCGACGTGCGCGTGTCGACTCTGCCGACCGGGCACGGCGAGCGCGCGGTGCTGCGTCTGCTGGAAAAGGATGCGCAGCGCCTGAACCTCGAAGCGCTCGGGATGGGCCGCGACACGCTCGTCCAGTTCGACAAGCTGATCGCGCGACCGCACGGCATTGTGCTCGTCACGGGCCCGACCGGTTCGGGCAAGACGACGACGCTGTATGCGTCGATGTCGCGGCTCGAAACGGCGACGACCAACATCATGACCGTCGAGGATCCGATCGAATACGACCTGTCCGGCATCGGCCAGACGCAGGTGAACGAGCGGATCGGGATGACCTTCGCCCGCGCGCTGCGTTCGATCCTGCGCCAGGATCCGGACGTGATCATGATCGGCGAAATCCGCGACCTCGAAACCGCGCAGATCGCGGTGCAGGCGTCGCTCACGGGCCACCTCGTGCTCGCGACGCTGCACACCAACGATGCGGCGTCCGCCGTCACGCGCCTGACCGACATGGGCGTCGAGCCGTACCTGCTCGCGTCGTCGCTGCTCGGCGTGCTCGCGCAGCGCCTGGTGCGGCAGCTGTGCCCGGTCTGCAAGGAAGAGCGGCAGGAGGAAGGCCGCACCGTGTGGCATCCGGTCGGCTGCGACAAGTGCGGGCATTCGGGCTACACGGGCCGGCGCGGCGTATACGAACTGCTGGTGGTCGACGATTCGATCCGCACGCTGATCCACCGCAACGCGGCCGATGCGGAGATTCTCGCCGCGGGCCGCGCGGAAGGGATGCGCACGCTGCGCGACGACGCCGAGCGCTGGCTCGCGGCCGGTGCGACGTCGCTCGAGGAAGTGCTGCGCGTGACGGGAGGCGCATAGCGCGATGTCGGCATTCCGTTTCGAAGCAATCGATGCGGCCGGGCGCGCGCAGAAGGGCGTGATCGATGCCGACAGCGCGCGCGCCGCGCGCGGCCAGCTGCGCACGCAGGGGCTCACGCCGCTGGTGGTCGAGCCGGCCGCCAGCGCGAGCCGCGGCGCGCGCTCGCAGCGCCTCGCGTTCGGCCGCAAGCTGTCGCAGCGCGAGCAGGCGATCCTCACGCGCCAGCTCGCGAGCCTGCTGATCGCGGGGCTGCCGCTCGACGAGGCGCTCGGCGTGCTCACCGAGCAGGCCGAGCGCGACTATATCCGCGAACTGATGGCCTCGATCCGCGCGGAAGTGCTCGGCGGCCACTCGCTCGCGAATGCGCTGGGCCAGCATCCGCGCGATTTCCCCGAAATCTATCGCGCGCTCGTCGCGGCGGGCGAGCACACCGGCAAGCTCGGCATCGTGCTGTCGCGCCTGGCCGACTACATCGAACAGAGCAACGCGCTGAAGCAGAAGATCCTGCTCGCGTTCACGTATCCGGGGATCGTCACGCTGATCGCATTCGGCATCGTCACGTTCCTGCTGAGCTACGTCGTGCCGCAGGTCGTCAACGTGTTCGCGAGCACGAAGCAGCAGTTGCCGATCCTCACGGTCGTGATGATGGCGCTGTCGGATTTCGTGCGGCACTGGTGGTGGGCGATCCTGATCGCGGCCGCGCTCGTCGTGTGGGTGGTGAAGGCGACGCTGTCGCGCGACGGGCCCAGGCTCGCGTTCGACCGCTGGGTGCTGACCGCGCCGCTCGCGGGCAAGCTCGTGCGGGGCTACAACACGGTGCGCTTCGCGAGCACGCTCGGCATCCTGACCGCGGCCGGCGTGCCGATCCTGCGCGCGCTGCAGGCGGCCGGCGAGACGCTGTCGAACCGCGCGATGCGCGCGAACATCGACGACGCGATCGTGCGCGTGCGCGAAGGCTCCGCGCTGTCGCGCGCGCTGAACAACGTGAAGACGTTTCCGCCGGTGCTCGTGCACCTGATCCGTTCGGGCGAGGCGACGGGCGACGTGACGACGATGCTGGATCGCGCGGCGGAAGGTGAAGCGCGCGAGCTCGAGCGCCGCACGATGTTCCTGACGAGCCTGCTCGAGCCGCTCTTGATCCTGGCGATGGGCGGGATCGTGCTCGTGATCGTGCTGGCCGTGATGCTGCCGATCATCGAGCTGAACAACATGGTGCAGTGACGGCCTGACCGCCGGTCAGGCCACCGCCGATCAACGCATGTAGATCGCGGGGGACGGCGTGTTCGCGGGGAGCTGGACTTCGGCGCGCGCGCCGTTGCGGTCGACGATGATCGAGCGGTTGCGCACTTCGGCGAGCTTCGCGCCGGGCGCGAGCTCCGCGCCGAGCGACACGGCGCGCGGCGGCTCGCCGCCGATGCCGACGATCGCGGCGCCGCCATGATCGAGCGCGAGAATGCCGAACAGGTGGATGTCCTGCACGGGATTCTTGTCGAGCTGGCCGCCGAAGAGCGCGGCGGCGTCCTCGGTGCGGATCGGCAACCGCGCGGCGGCGGCGGGCAGCGGCGCTTCGCGGGCCGACAGCGTGACGACCCAGTAGGTGGCCGTCGCGCACAAACCCGCGAAGAGGGCTAGGGAGAGGATCCGGATCGAGAGCGCGTTCATGCGCGCTATTGTACGGATGTATATGAAATTTGCGTTGGGTGAAAGCCCTCGGCAGTGCGCGCCTTACAATGCGTGCTCCGCGCCCGGGGGAAACGGAAGCTGGCCGTCAGGCAAACGTCCGGAATGCGCCGGGTGCGTCACTTAATCGACGACATTTTTTGGAAGAGGTAGTCAGTCATGCAAACGTGGATCACTCGCCGTAATGCGGCCGTGCGCCGTCAGCGCGGTTTCACGCTGATCGAGATCATGGTGGTGGTCGCGATCCTCGGGATCCTGGCGGCACTGATCGTGCCGAAGATCATGAGCCGTCCCGACGAGGCGCGCCGTATCGCCGCGAAGCAGGACATCGGCACGATCATGCAGGCGCTCAAGCTGTACCGGCTCGACAACGGCCGCTATCCGACCCAGGAACAGGGCCTGAACGCGCTGATCCAGAAGCCGACCACCGATCCGATCCCGAACAACTGGAAGGACGGCGGCTATCTCGAGCGCCTGCCGAACGATCCGTGGGGCAACGGGTACAAGTACCTGAACCCGGGCGTACACGGCGAGATCGACGTGTTCAGCTACGGCGCCGACGGCAAGGAAGGCGGCGAGAGCAACGATTCCGACATCGGTTCGTGGCAGTAAGCCTGCGCTGACCGTCCCGACGTTCTCCCCGTTCTTCACTCCATGCTCGCCCCTCGCACGCCCTTGCGCTCCGCTCGCGCTCGCCGCGATGCCCGCGACGGCCGCGTGCGGCGCGGCGCGGCCGTGACCGCACGCGCACGCGGCTTCACGCTGCTCGAGATGCTGGTCGTGCTCGTGATCGCGGGCCTGCTGGTGTCGCTCGCGTCGCTGTCGTTGACGCGCAATCCCCGCACCGACCTGCGCGAGGAAGCGCAGCGCATCGCGCTGCTGTTCGAGACGGCCGGCGACGAAGCGCAGGTACGCGCGCGCCCGATCGCGTGGCAGCCGACCGCGCACGGTTTCCGCTTCGACGTGAGCTCGCCCGACGGCTGGCACACGCTGCGCGACGACGTGCTGCGCCCGCGCGACTGGGACGGCGGCGTCACGGGCGCCGATATCGACTATCCCGGGGCCGACACGCGCGCGAGCCGCGTCGTGTTCGGCACGGAAAGCATCGACACGCCGGTGCGCGTGACGCTGCATTCGGCGGTCGGCAGCGCGACGATCGTCGGCACCGGCAACGGCCGCTACGAGGTGCAATGACGATGCGTCGTCGCCTGCCCTTTCCGGCCGCTTCCCGCCCCCCAAGGGGACTCCCTTCGGGGCACCCCAGGCGTGCTTCCTCCGGAGACCGGCCCGCGGCCGGCCTCGTCGGGGCGCGCGGCTTCACGATGATCGAGGTGCTGGTCGCGCTCGCGATCATCGCGGTCGCGCTCGCCGCGTCGATCCGCGCGGTCGGCACGATGGCGACCAATGCATCCGATCTCCACCGCCGGCTGCTCGCCGGCTGGAGTGCCGACAACGCGCTCGCGCAACTGCGCCTCACGCATGCGTGGCCGGAGGTCGGCGAACAGAGCTTCGACTGTTCGCAGGGCAACCTGCAGCTGGTCTGCACGCAGCGCGTGAGCACGACGCCGAACCCGGTGTTCCGGCGCGTGCAGATGTCGGTGAGCATGCCGGGGCGCGCCGGCGTGCTCGCGCAAATGGTGACGGTGGTCGCGAATGAAACCAGCCGTCCGCTCTGACGCGCCGATGCCGCGCCGGCCCCTGCGCGCCGCCGGCTCGCGCCGCGTACGCGGCTTCACGCTGATCGAACTGATGATCGCGATCGCGATCCTCGCGGTGGTCGCGATCCTGTCGTGGCGCGGGCTCGACCAGATCATGCGCGGCCGCGACAAGGTCGCGGCCGCGATGGAAGACGAGCGCGTGTTCGCGCAGATGTTCGACCAGATGCGCATCGACGCGCGGCTCGCCGCGACCGACGACGAAGCCGGCCAGCCGGCGATCGGCGTCGCCGGCAACACGCTGCAGATCGTCCGCGAGCTCGACGTGCCGGGCGCCGCGCCGCGGCTGCAGGTGGTCCGCTACCGGATCGCCGGCGGGCGCGTCGTGCGCTATGCATCGCCGCCGCTCGACGGCGCGAACCGCCTGCGCGACGTGCTGAAGGACAGCAGCGTCGACGGCTGGAGCTGGGTCGCGCTGATGAGCGGCGTCGGTGCGATCGACGCGAAGCTGTACGTGCCGCGCGTCGGCTGGACCACCAACCTGCAGACGGCCAACGACGCGCTCACGCAGAACAACGATGCGCTGAAGGTGCCGCAGATCGGCAACGCGCCGCCGGCGCGGGCCGTGACGGGGCTGCAGGTCAGCATCGGCGCGACGTCGCTGCGCGTGCCCGTCACGCGCATCTTCCTCGTCGGGGAATGACGATGCGCGCGCGCCCTCACCGTACCCGGTTCGCCGCGCGTGGCGCCGTACGCGGCCGCCGCGAGCGCGGCGCGGCGATCATCACCGCGCTGCTCGTCGTCGCGCTGTCGGCGATCCTCGTGTCGGGGATGCTGTGGCGCCAGCAGGTGCAGATTCGCCGCATCGAGAACCAGCGCGTGATCGCGCAGGCGCAGTGGGTCGCGCGCGGCGCGCTCGACTGGACGCGCATGATCCTGCGCTCCGAGGGCGACACGGCGCCCGGCATCACCTATCTCGGCGGGATCTGGGCCGTGCCGATCGCGAAGACGAAGCTGTCGGATTTCCTCGGCCGGATCGGCGCGCCGAACGACAACGGCGGCGAAGATACCTACATCTCCGGATCGATCGAGGACGCGCAGGCGAAGTACAACCTGCGCAACCTCGTGTCGTCGCCGGCGCCCGGCGTACTGCAGCTCAACGCAATGCAGCTCCAGGCGTTCCAGCGGCTGTTGACGACCCTCGGCTACGACGGCGCGCTCGCGAAGCGGATCGCGCTGCAGATGCGCGCGGGCCTGATGCACTCGGCGACGCGTTTCCAGACGCCGACGCTGCCCGGCGCCGGAACGGCCGCGACCGCGCCGGTGCCCGGCGGCGACACGGCCGGCAACTTCACCGACGAGCCGGGGATGTCCGACGGCGACCGCGGGCCCGCGCCGCTCGTGATGACCGGCGTCGACAGCCTGCTCGACGTCGACGGCGTCACGCCCGAAATGATCGCGCGGCTGCGCCCGTTCGTCACCGTGCTGCCGACCACGACGCCGGTGAACATGAACACCGCGCCGGCCGAGGTGATCGCGGCGCTGATGCCGGGGATGAGCGTGTCGTCCGCGCAGGCGCTCGTAGCGCGGCGCGAGACCGTGTTTTTCCGCAACGTCGGCGACGTGCAGCTCGCGCTGCGCGGTGCCGGCGCGCCGAACGTGACGATCGACTCGAGCCTCGTCGACGTCAATTCGAGTTACTTCATCGTGCATGGCCGGATTCAGCACGATCGCGCGGAGGTCGATCGCACCTCGCTCGTGTATCGTGATCCGACCACGCACTCGACGCGGGTCGTGCGCATCCGCGACCAGCTATAACGACGCCATCCGGGAGAGGAGCTCTTGAGCACGCTGATTGTTTCTTTGCCGCCGCGCGAGCCGGCCGTGCCGTTGCAGGAATGGCAGTGGCCCGAGCTGCCGTTCACGCTCGTGGACAAGGCCGGCCAGGTGCAGCGCGCGGGCCGCGCCGCGCTCGCGCTGCTGCCGCGCGCGAACGCGACGGTGCTGATCATCGCCGCGCGCGACGTGCTGCTGCTGGCCGCGACCGTGCCGCCGCTCAAGGGGCCGAAGCTGCGCCAGGCGCTGCCGAACATCGTCGAGGATCAGCTGATCCAGGATCCGCTCGGCTGCCATGTCGCGCTCGATCCGGTCGCGCTGCCCGACGGCCGCCGCGTGCTGGCCGTCGTCGACCGCGCGTGGTTCCGCGCGATCTGTGATGCCTTCACCGCGGCCGGCCACCGGCACCTGAGCGCGGTGCCCGCGACGCGCTGCCTGCCCGCACCGCGCGCGCCGGCGGCGGAAGCTGCACCGGATGCGCATGCCGACGGTGAGGCCACCCAAGCCGACGCGCTCACGGATGCGGTCGAGCCGCCTGCGCGCCCGACCGCGGTCGCCGCGGTGCTCGGCCTCACGACGGCGATCGAGCCGGTGCTCGTGGAAGCCGGCGCGCAGCCGGCCGCGGCCGGTGCGCCGCGTCTCGAATTCGCGGTCGCGCGCGGCGCGCTCGGCGAAGGGTTCGCGGCGCCCGCGTCGCGCGCGGCCGGCACGCTCGCCGCGCTCGCGGGCGGCGGCGACGTCGAACTGTACGAACTCGGCGAACCGGGCGCGGAGCCGCGCCTCGCGTCGGTCGGACGCGCCGACGGCCCGCTGCTGCCGGGCGCGCAGCCGCTGCCGTTCGATGCGTTCGCGCGGCGTGCGCTGACCGAGCGCTTCGATCTGTGCCAGTTCGAATTCGAATCGCAGCCGTGGCGCTTCGACCGCGCGACGCTGAAGCGCCTGCGCGTGCCGATCGCACTCGCCGCGGCCACGCTCGGCGTCGCGGTGATCGGGATGAACCTGCACTGGTGGAAGCTGTCGCGCGAGCGCGACGCGCTGTCCGCGCAGATCACCGAGACGCTGCTGTCTGCCTTCCCGAAGACGACGACGGTGCTCGATCCGCCCGCGCAGATGCAGCGTCAGCTCGACCAGCTGCGCCTCGCGGCGGGCGAGCTGTCGCCGAACGATTTCCTCGCGCTGTCGAGCGGGCTGTCGCGTTCGATGGGCGCGCTGCCGCTGAACGGTATCGCGTCGCTCGATTATCACGACCGGCGGCTCGACGTCGGCTTCAAGCCGGAGGTCAAGGTCGACCCCGATTTCCCGCAGCGTCTCGCGCGCAACGGGCTGACCGGCGAAGTCGACAGCAGCACCGGCAAATGGACGATCCGGAGCCGCTCATGAAGACGGAACAACTGACCCAGGCGCTGGCCCAGTTCTGGGGCGAGCGCACGCCGCGCGAGCGGACGCTGCTCGGCTGGGGCGGCGCCGTGCTGGCCGTCGCGATCGCGTATTCGGTGCTGTGGTCGCCCGCGGAGGAAGGCCGCGCGCGGATCCGGCGCGCGCTGCCGACGATGCGCCAGGAGCTCGCGCAGATGACCGCGCAGGCCAACGAGGCGAAGTCGTTGACGGCCGCCGCGCAAGGCGTCGCGCCGACCGGTCTTGCGCTGAAGGACGCGCTCACCGCGTCGCTGTCCGATCACGGGCTGCAGGGCGCGCAGGTGCAGGTCGTCGGCAACGGCGTGCAGATCCAGATGAAGAACGCCTCGTTTCCGGTGTGGACGCAGTGGCTCGACGACGCGCGCCGGCAGTTCAAGGTGCAGGTCGGCGAAGCGCACGTGACCGGACTGAAGGAAGACGGCCAGGTCGACCTGACGGCCGTGATGCAACCCTCGACGCAGAAATGACGCAGTGGATGAAACCAGCGACGGCCGGCCGATGAGGCCAGGGATCAGGCGGCTCGTGGCCGCATTGCCGTGGGTGGTGGCGGGCGGGTTCGCGACGGCGCTGACGCTCGTCGCGCTCGCGCCGGCCGCGTGGATCGCGCCGCAGTTCGCGCGCGCGAGCGGCGGCCACGTGAACCTCGTCGATCCGGACGGATCGCTGTGGCACGGCTCGGGCACGCTGATGCTCGCACCGGGCGCGGACCAGAGCGCGGCAACGCTGCTGCCGGGGCGGGTCGAATGGACCACGGGCTTCTGGCCGCTCCTGACCGGGCGCGTGCGGATGCGCATGCGGCAGACCGAGGCGATGCCCGACGCCGTCACGCTCGACGCGACGTGGCGCGGCGCCGTGCTGTCGGCGGGCACGATGGCCGTGCCCGCGTCGCTGCTTGCCGGGCTCGGCACGCCGTTCAACACGCTCGACCTGCAGGGCGACGTGCGGCTCGGCTGGACCGACTGGCGGATGATCGGCAACAGCGCGTTCGGCCAGCTGACGGTGACGATCGATTCGATGAGTTCGCGCGTGTCGCGCGTGAAGCCGCTCGGGTCGTATCGCGCAGTGCTGCAGGCGAAGGGCTCGGGCGCCGATCTCGACCTGTCGACGACGCAGGGCCCGCTGTTCCTCGACGGACACGGCAGCTTCGGCCCCGGCCAGGGTTCGTTTCGCGGCACCGCGCATGCGGCGCCCGAGCAGCAGGCGAACCTCGCGGGGCTGCTGAACCTGCTCGGCCATCCGATCGGCAACAACGAAGTGTCGCTGATCTTCGGCGACGCGACGCGCTGACGCGCGCCACCCTCTCCTTTCCGTCTTACTTCTGCGCGAGCGGCACGGCGGCCGACGGCGCGGTCGCGGCCGGCGCCGCCGCACCGGATGCCGGCGCCGGTGCCGCCATGTCACCCGTTTCGCGCGCGAGGTCCGACGCATCCCAGCCGCCGCCGAGCGCCTTCACGAGCCCGACCGACGACACCATCCGCTGGCCGGCGATCGTCGCGAGCTTCTGCTGCGCGGTGAACGCGGTGGTCTGCGCGGTCAGCACGTTCAGGTAGGCGACCGTGCCGGCCTTGTACTGGTTCGTGACGATCGCGAGCGCATGCTGGGCGCTGTCGACGGCCTGCCGCTGCACGTCGACTTCCTGCGCAAGGATGCGCTGCGACGCGAGGTTGTCCTCGACGTCCTGGAACGCGGTGAGCACCGCGAGGCGGTACGCGGCGACGTCCTGGTCGTAGGTCGCGCGCGCGGCATCCGTTTGCGCGGCGCGCAGGCCGGCGTCGAACAGCGTCGCCGCGAGCTGCGGGCCGACCGTCCAGAACCGCGCCGGCAGCGTAAACAGTTGCGACCACACCGAGCTCTGGAAGCCGCCGGTGGCTGACAGGGTGAGTGTCGGGAAGAACGCGGCGATCGCGACGCCGATCTGCTCGTTCGCGGCCGCCGCGCGGCGCTCGGCCGCCGCGATGTCGGGCCGGCGCTCGAGCAGCGCGGACGGCACGTCGACCGGCGTGATCGGCGGCTCCGCCGCGAGCGGGTTCGGCGCCAGCGAGAACGTCGATGCCGGTTCGCCGATCAGTGTCGCGATCGCATGCTCGTACTGCGCGCGCGCGACGCCGTTGTCGATCGACGCGGCCTGCGCGCTCTGCAGCTGCGTCTGCGCCTGGATCACGTCCGCGCGCGCGGCGACGCCCTGCGCGTACTGGTTCTGCGTGAGCTTCAGCGATTCGCCGTACGACTTCACGGTGTCGTCGAGCAGCTTCTGCAGCGCGTCGGACGTGCGCAGCTGGAAGTAGGTCTGCGCGAGCAGCGCCTGCTGCGAGAGCCGCGCGTTCGCGAGATCGGCCGCGGCGGCCGCTTCGCCGGCGCGCTGCGCGCTGACGGTGCGGCTCACCTTGCCCCACAGGTCGGGTTCCCAGCTCGCGTCGAGGCCGACGCTGTAGCTGTTGCTGATCGACGAACTGCTGCCGAAGCTCGACGAAGACGACGTACGCCCCGTCCGGGAGCGCGAGCCCGAGGCGGTCAGCCCGACGGTCGGGAAGTACGCGGCACGCGCTTCGGCGACGAGCGCGCGGGCCTGCCGGTACGCGGCGGCCGATTGCGCGATGGTCTGGTTCGATGCGTTGAGCTTGCCGACCAGTGCGTCGAGCTGCGGGTCGTTGTAGACGCTCCACCACGGACCGCGGTCGGCGCGGTCGGCGGGCTGCGCGACTTTCCAGCCGGCCGGCGCTTCCTTGAAGGCGGCGGGGATCGACGTGTCGGGCCGGTGATAGTCGGGCCCGACGGCGCAGCCGGCGAGCAGCACGGCCGTCGCGACGGCGACGGCGGCGCTCAGCGGGCGAAGGGCGCGCGGGAGGGGAGCGTACGGCATGGTGGTTTTCCTGTCGGGATGCTGCGGCCGGCGAGCGGCGTCGCGCGATGCGGTCGTCGTGCCGCTGGCGGACAAATGGTAACTGACGGCGGGAAAGCCGCGCAGCCCTAAGGGTACGGTGCGCGGCGACGCGAATGTGTTACCGGCGCGGCCGGCCGGTTTACCGGTCATTACGGATCGCTTGCGCTCGAGGCAGGCGACGAATGCGGCGCAGACGAAGCCGGGCCGCGGGGTGCGGCCGGCATTCGGTCGGGATGACGGGAGCGAGCGGTGTCAGTGGCAGCGCGCGGGCACCGGGACGGGATCGGCAGCGGACCGCCATGTCGACGGCTCCGTGGCCGCCGGCCGGCTCGTGCGGCGGGCGGCGCCCTTCGCGTTGCGCTGCCGGCGGTGATCGAACCAGGCAAACCCGAGCGCCGCGAGCGACCCGCCCGGCACCACCAGCATCGTCACGTACAGCGCGATCTTCCAGCCGCGGTGCGGCCCGGAGAACACATGATGAGCGGTATCGGTCAGGTTGCGGCGCAGCGCGCCGGCGGCATTTTTCAGGAACAGCATTGCGAACATCCTCGGGTGCCCGGCAGCGCGGGCTGAGCGGTCAGAACATCGTCTCCGGCAGTGCAGCATGCACGTCGTAACTGGTTGCCTGAAATAATATTGACTAAGCAATCATTTTTCAAGATACTGGGCGCGTTTTGACCTGAAACGCACTGTTGCTGCGCGCGCAATTCGCATGAACGGCGGCCTCTACGATCCCGACACCATCGCACTGGAAACGAGCCTCGGTTATTACCTGACCAAGGCCCGGCAGGCGCTCGTCGAGCGAATGGACCGCGCACTCGAGCCGTACGACCTCACCGCGCAGCAGATCGGCGTGATCCTGCTGCTGTCGCGCGGTTATGCGCGCACGCCGTTCGAGCTGTCGCGCAAGATGTCGTACGACAGCGGTTCGATGACCCGGATGCTCGACCGCCTCGAGCGCAAGGGCCTGATCGCGCGCTCGCGCAGCGAACAGGACCGCCGCGTGATCGAGCTGACGCTGACCGAGCGCGGCGCCGACGCGGCCCGCGCGCTGCCGTCGCTGATCGCGACCGCGTTGAACGCGCAGCTCGCCGGTTTCTCGGCCGACGAACTCGCGCTGCTCACCGGCCTGCTGCAGCGGTTCATCGCCAACGGGCCCGGCGATGCCGGCTGCCCGAAGCCCGACGAACCGGATTGCTGAGCGCGGGAGGCCCGATGTCTAGGTTAAGCATTCGCTTATTTCTCTGTCTGGGCAGAAGATGACGAGGCACGTGCTCCATCTCTCCCCTCACCCGTTCCACCCGTCCGGGCCGCGCGATAGGGTGCGCCCGTGTGTTGTGCCGGCGCGCTGCGCGTGCCGCGTCTAGGAGATTCCGATGTCCGCCACCACGGCATCCGCCGCGCCACCTGCCGCCCAACCCGCGCCGCTTACCGGCGGCGCGCTCGCGCTCCTCACCGTCGGGCTCGCGCTCGGCACCTTCATGGAAGTGCTCGACACGTCGATCGCGAACGTCGCGGTGCCGACCATCTCGGGCAGCCTCGGCGTCGCGACGAGCGAAGGCACGTGGGTGATCTCGTCGTATTCGGTCGCGTCCGCGATCGCGGTGCCGCTGACCGGCTGGCTCGCACGGCGGGTCGGCGAGGTGCGCCTGTTCACGCTGTCGGTGCTCGCCTTCACGATCGCGTCGGCGCTGTGCGGCCTCGCGTCGAACTTCGAGACGCTGATCGCGTTCCGGCTGTTGCAGGGCCTCGTGTCCGGGCCGATGGTGCCGCTGTCGCAGACGATCCTGATGCGCAGCTATCCGCCCGCGAAGCGCGGGCTCGCGCTAGGGTTATGGGCGATGACGGTGATCGTCGCGCCGATCTTCGGCCCGTTGCTGGGCGGCTGGATCAGCGACAACTACACGTGGCCGTGGATCTTCTACATCAACCTGCCGATCGGCATCTTCTCCGCGGCCTGCGCATACTTCCTGCTGCGCGGCCGCGAGACGAAGACGACGAAGCAGCGGATCGACGCGATCGGCCTCGCGCTGCTCGTGATCGGCGTATCGTGCCTGCAGATGATGCTGGACCTCGGCAAGGACCGCGACTGGTTCAACTCGAGCTTCATCGTCGCGCTCGCGCTGATCGCGGTCGTGTCGCTCGCGTTCATGCTCGTGTGGGAGGCGACCGAGAAGGAACCGGTGGTCGACCTGTCGCTGTTCAAGGACCGCAACTTCGCGCTCGGCGCGCTGATCATCTCGTTCGGCTTCATGGCGTTCTTCGGCTCGGTCGTGATCTTCCCGCTGTGGCTGCAGACGGTGATGGGCTACACGGCCGGCAAGGCCGGCCTCGCGACCGCGCCGGTCGGGCTGCTCGCGCTGGTGCTGTCGCCGCTGATCGGGCGCAACATGCACCGGCTCGACCTGCGGATGGTCGCGAGCTTCGCGTTCATCGTGTTCGCGGGTGTATCGGTCTGGAATTCGACGTTCACGCTCGACGTGCCGTTCAACCACGTGATCCTGCCGCGGCTCGTGCAGGGGATCGGCGTCGCGTGCTTCTTCGTGCCGATGACGACGATCACGCTGTCGAGCATCTCCGACGAGCGGCTCGCGAGCGCGTCCGGGCTGTCGAACTTCCTGCGCACGCTGTCCGGCGCGATCGGCACCGCGGCCAGCTCGACGTTCTGGGAGAACGATGCGATCTATCACCACGCGCGGCTGTCGGAATCGGTGAGCATCTACGCGCAGAGCACGACCGACTACCAGGGCGCGCTCGCGCAGCTCGGGATCGTCGGGCAGACGGCCAACGCGCAGCTCAACCAGCTCGTCACGCAGCAGGGCTTCATGATGGCGACCAACGACTTCTTCCATCTGTCGGCGGGCGTGTTCATCGCGCTCGCGGCGCTCGTGTGGATCACGAAGCCGAGGAAAGGCGCGGGGCCGGCGATGGGGCATTGAACGCGGAGGCTGGACCGTTTTCGCTGCACCTTGTTCGTCTTGCAAGCCCCTTCCGTTCGGACTAAGCTAAGTAGATTACTGAACTTAGTTCACATGGGATGAGGTAATGCAAACCTACAACATGCATGACGCGAAGACGAATCTATCGCGTTTGATTGACGAAGCCGTCCACGCGGGCGAACCGTTCGTGATCGCGAAAGCCGGCAAGCCGCTCGTCAAGGTGGTGCCGATCAATGCGCCTGAAGCCGTTCCCCCGGCTCGGATCGGCTTCATGAAGGGACAGATTCAGGTTCCCGACGATTTCGACACGATGGGTGACGAGGCCATTCGGAGGCTGTTCGAGGGCGACGCGTGAAAGTCCTGCTCGACACCCATCTGCTCCTTTGGGCGGCGGCCGACGCTGCGGAACTACCGAGCAGCGCCCGGTCGATCATTCAGGATCCGGCTTACACCCTGCTTTTCAGTGTCGTGAGTCTCTGGGAAATCGTGATCAAGCGCGGACTGGATCGGGACGATTTCCAGGTCGATCCCCATCTGCTCCGTCGCAACCTGCTCGATGTCGGCTACGTGGAATTGCCGATCACGAGCGCGCACGTTCTCTGCGTCGAGCAGTTGCCGGCGGTCCATCGCGATCCGTTCGATCGGCTGTTGATCGCGCAGGCAATTTCGGAAGGTGTATCGCTGCTCACGCACGACCACACCGTTGCGCGGTACGCGGGCCCGATTCAGCACGTCTGAATTCTGCCCGCGCCGCGCGCCTCACTCCCGCGCCCGCAACCCGCCGAAGGCCAGATCGTCGCCCGACGCGATCGGCAGCGTCGCCCGCGCGACGTCGAGCCACGCCCGCGCCGCGTGCGACAGGTAACCCTTCTTCAGCCAGCCGAGCGCGATCGCCCAGGTGATCTCCGGCTCGACGATCGGCCGGCACGTGAACTGCCGCGCATCGAGCCGCCGGCAATACGGCTCCGGCAACAGCGCGATGCCGACGCCCGCGTGCACCAGCGCGGCCATGAAATCCCAATGACCGCTGCGGCTCACGATCGACGGCGTGAAGCCGGCCTGCCGGCACGCGTCGAGCACCGCGTCGTGCAGCGCGAGGCTCTCCGCGTAGAACACGAACGACTCGCGCGCCAGATCGGCGAGCGGCACGGCCGTGTGATCCTCCCAGCGCGACTCGCGCGGTGCGACCAGCCACAGCGGCGCGCGCACCATCGGCAGTCGCTCGAACGTGGCCGGATCGACCGGCTCCAGCAGCCCGCCGAGCTCGAGCTCGCCCGACATCAGCGCGGCCTCGATCATCCGCGCGCCCTGCTCGAACAGCTTCAGCTCGATGTTCGGATAACGCTGCTTGTACGCGGCGATGATCGGCGTGAACAGCGACCCGCCGAGCGGCGGAATGCCGATCGTCAGCTCGCCGCGCCCGAGCGTGCCCAGATCCTTCAGCTCCGACTGCAGCTGCGCCTGCGCGGCGAGCACGTCCTGGCCGCGCTGGAACACGATCCGCCCCGCGTCGGTCAGCACCATCTGCCGGCCGTCGCGCAGCAACAGCGGCGAGCCGATCTCGTCCTCGAGCGCCTTCACCATCTTGCTGATGGTCGGCTGCGTGACGAACAACCGGTCGGCGGCCGCCGTGAAGCTCTGCTGACGGACCACCTCGACGAAGTACCGCAGCGCGCGCAATTCCATCGATGACTCCCCAAGTTGGTGCAACGAACCAAGCTGAATTCCGAATTGGAATGACAAGGATAGAGACAAGTCATTTTATTTATGGTTAGGGGAAACCCTATACTCACACCATCAACGCAATATCTGTATGGAGCCCGCCATGACCAAGCCGACCGCCACTGCCGCCGCCCGCCCCGCCGCCGCGGGCAACGTTGCGCGTACGGGCCGGATCGTGCTGCAGGCCACTGCGCTCGGCGTACTGTGGATGGCGGTCGACTGGGCCGTGCGCGCGGTCGGGCTGCCGGTGCCGTCCGGCGTGGTCGGCCTCGCGGTGCTGCTCGCGCTGCTGTTCTCGGGCCGGGTCGCGCCCGCGTGGGTGAAGGACGGCGCGAACTGGCTCCTGTCCGACATGCTGCTGTTCTTCGTGCCGGCCGCTGTCGCGGCCGTCCAGTATGGCGGGCTGTTCCGCGAGGACGGCTGGCGCATCGCGCTGGTCATGCTCGCCGGCACCGCGTTCGTGATGGTCGCGGTGGCGGTGGCGGTCGACCTCGCCGCGAAGCTCGAGCGCCGGCTCGCCGCGCAGCGCGTGTTCGCCGAGCGCCGCCGTGCGCGCCTCGCGACCGCGTCGGCCCACTGAGCCGGAGCCTGCGATGCTTGCGCTGCTGTCGAACCTGTCCGCCGACCGCGTGAATACCGCGATCTCCGTCGGCTGCTTCGTGCTGACGGTCGTCCTGTATTTCGTGTCGAAGCGGCTCTACGCATACAGGAAGACGCTGCTGTTCTCGCCGCTCGTGTTCGTGCCGGGCGTGCTGGCGCTGCTCGTCGTGCTGACCGGCATCCCGTATTCGGTCTACTTCCGCGACACGCGCTGGCTGATGTGGCTGCTCGGCCCGGCGACGATCGCGTTCGCGGTGCCGATCTACGAGTATCGCGACCTGATCCGGCGCCACTGGCTGTCGCTGTCGGTCGGCGTCGCGGTCGGGATCGGTGCCGGCGTATGCGGATCGCTGCTGCTCGCGAAGCTGCTGCACCTGTCGCCTGAGCTGCAGCGCTCGCTGATGACGCGCTCGGTGTCGACCCCGTTCGCGCTCGCCGTGTCCGACAAGATCCATGCGCCGAAGGACCTCACCGCGCTGTTCGTGATCGCGACCGGCATCTGCGGGATGCTGCTCGGCGAGATCGTGCTCGCGCTTGTGCCGATGCGCACGCGGCTCGCGCGCGGCGCGCTGTTCGGCGCGGCCGCCCACGGCGTGGGCACGGCGAAGGCGCGCGAGATCGGCAGCGAGGAAGGCGTCGTGTCGAGCCTCACGATGATGATCGCGGGCGTGGCGATGGTGCTGATCGCGCCGCTGCTGTCGCTGCTGCCGATCTGACGATGCGCGGGCGGGTGCCGCCGCCCGCCCTTCCCGCCCGAAGGCCCGGATGCCCGCCGGTCGCCTGCCTCACCGCTCGCAGACGCGGTTTTCCCGCCGCTCGTACCCTGCATCGAGCCGACACCCGGCCGACAATCGGCTGAGATAGCCGCAATTCCCCCCTCTTTTCCGCCCATCGGGCTCGGCCCGGATGCCGAACAATGCATGCTACGAGACATCACGCACGCATTCACATGGCCTCCACGACCGCAAACCCGACTGCCGACAAGCCGGCCTCGTCCGGCAAGTTCAAGCGCATCGCGCTCATCGCCGTCATCGCGCTGGGCGCAGCGGCCGCCGCCGCGGGCGGCATGTACGTGTTCCTGAGCAAGACCGGCGTCGGCCATGCGAGCGCGCCCGCCGAACCGGCGCCGCTGGCCGCTCCGGTGTTCTTCCCGCTCGACCCGCTGACTGTCAACCTGCAGTCGGACGACGGCGTGCAGCACTACCTGCGCGTCGGCCTGTCGCTGAAGCTCACCGACCCGAAGGCGCAGGAGCAGCTGACCGCGCGCATGCCGGAGACCCGCAGCCGGATCCTGCTCGCGCTGTCGAACAAGCATCCCGAGGATCTCGCGACGCCGGACGGCAAGCGTTCGCTCGCGAAGGAGCTGCGCGAGCTGATCGAACAGCCGACGCAGCCGGGCAACCAGCGCGCGAAGGTCGACGACGTGCTGTTCACCGAATTCGTCGTCCAGTAACGCGGCCGGAAAAGGAGCGCGCATGGGCCACCAGGAGTTCATGTCCCAGGAGGAGGTCGATGCCCTCCTCAAGGGCGTCACGGGCGAAACCGACGCAATCGACGAGCAGCGCGATACGTCGGGCGTCCGCCCCTACAACATCGCGACGCAGGAGCGGATCGTCCGCGGCCGGATGCCCGGCCTCGAGATCATCAACGACCGCTTCGCGCGCCTCTTGCGGATCGGCATCTTCAACTTCATGCGGCGCACGGCGGAAATCTCCGTGAGCCAGGTGAAGGTACAGAAGTACAGCGAGTTCACCCGCAACCTGCCGATCCCGACGAACCTGAACCTGGTGCACGTGAAGCCGCTGCGCGGCACGTCGCTGTTCGTGTTCGACCCGAACCTCGTGTTCTTCGTCGTCGACAACCTGTTCGGCGGCGACGGGCGTTTCCACACGCGCGTCGAGGGCCGCGACTTCACGGCCACCGAGCAGCGGATCATCGGCAAGCTGCTGAACCTCGTGTTCGAGCACTACACGACCGCGTGGAAGAGCGTGCGGCCGCTGCAGTTCGAATTCGTGCGCTCGGAGATGCACACGCAGTTCGCGAACGTCGCGACGCCGAACGAGATCGTGATCGTCACGCAGTTCTCGATCGAGTTCGGACCGACCGGCGGCACGCTGCACATCTGCATGCCGTATTCGATGGTCGAGCCGATCCGCGACGTGCTCGCGTCGCCGATCCAGGGCGAGGCGCTCGAAGTCGACCGCCGCTGGGTGCGCGTGCTGTCGCAGCAGGTGCAGTCGGCCGAGGTCGAGCTGAGCGCGGATCTCGCCGAGATCCCGTCGACGTTCGAGAAGATCCTGAACCTGCGCGCGGGCGACGTGCTGCCGCTGGAGATCGCGGACACGATCACCGCGAAGGTCGACGGCGTGCCGGTGATGGAGTGCGGCTACGGCATTTTCAATGGTCAATATGCGTTGCGCGTACAGAAGATGATCAGCGCGGGCGACACGATGAAGGAAGGTGGATATGAGTGAGCTGAACCCGACGACCGAACTCGACCCGCAGGCACTCGCCGACGCGGCCCTCGCGGAATCGGCCGCGGCCGTGCAGGCAGCGCCCGCCGCCGCGGAAGAGGATTCGGGCATTGACGACTGGGCTGCCGCGCTCGCCGAGCAGAACCAGCAGCCGGTGCAGGCGGGCGCGACCGGCGCCGGCGTGTTCCAGCCGCTGTCGAAGGCCGCGGCCAGCTCGACGCACAACGACATCGAGATGATTCTCGACATCCCGGTCAAGATGACCGTGGAGCTCGGCCGCACGAAGATCGCGATCCGCAACCTGCTGCAGCTCGCGCAGGGGTCGGTCGTCGAGCTCGACGGCCTCGCCGGCGAGCCGATGGACGTGCTCGTGAACGGCTGCCTGATCGCGCAGGGCGAGGTCGTGGTGGTCAACGACAAGTTCGGCATCCGGCTGACCGACATCATCACGCCGGCCGAACGGATCCGGAAGCTGAATCGATGAAAGTCGTGACGTCCGGCCGCCGCGCGCGCCTGTTCGCGATCGCGGCGGCGGCTGCCGTTGCCGCGTCGCTTGCGTGCGCGCCCGCCGGTGCCGCCGACATGAACGCGGTGAACAACGCCGGCGCCATCGCATCGAGCGTGACGGTCGGCTCGGCCGTGCCGTCGCTCGGCGTCGGCGCGGTGCTGCAGACGCTCGTCGGGCTCGCGGTCGTGATCGGCCTCGTGTTCGGCTGCGCGTGGCTCGCGCGCCGCTTCGGGTTCCAGCCCGCGCGGCGCGGCGGCCCGCTGAAGGTCGTGTCGAGCGTCGCGCTCGGCGCGAAGGAAAGCGCGACGATCGTCGAGATCGGCGACACCTGGCTCGTGCTCGGCGTCGCGCCGGGCAACGTGCGGCTGCTGCATACGCTGCCGGCCGGCTCGGCGGCGGCCACCGCGACGGTCGAGGCACCTGCCGGCGGCCCCGCATCCGGCGGCGGCCAGCCCGGCACGTTCGGCGCGCGGTTTCGCGACGCGCTCGCGGGCGAAGCCGCGAAGCGCTTCGGACGCGGCAAGGACCGCTGACATGGCGTCGCGCCCTCTTTCCGTACTCGCATTCCGATGAAACACGAATTCCTGCGTCGCGCGGCGCGCTTCGCGCCCGTGCTGATCCTCTGCGTCGCCCCGGCGCTCGCGTGCGCGCAGGCGGCCGGCCTGCCCGCGTTCAACACGAGCCCGGGCCCGAACGGCGGCACCACCTATTCGCTGAGCGTGCAGACGATGCTGCTGCTCACGATGCTGTCGTTCCTGCCGGCGATGCTGCTGATGATGACGAGCTTCACGCGCATCATCATCGTGCTGTCGCTGCTGCGCCAGGCGCTCGGCACCGCGACGACGCCGCCGAACCAGGTGCTGGTCGGCCTCGCGATGTTCCTCACCTTCTTCGTGATGTCGCCGGTGCTCGACCGCGCGTACGCCGACGGCTACAAGCCGTTTTCCGACGGCTCGATGCCGATGGAGCAGGCCGTGCAGCGCGGCGTCGCGCCGTTCAAGACCTTCATGCTGAAGCAGACCCGCGAGACCGATCTCGCGCTGTTCGCGAAGATCTCGAAGGCCGCGCCGATGCAGGGCCCGGAAGACGTGCCGCTGTCGCTGCTGGTGCCCGCGTTCGTCACGAGCGAGCTGAAGACCGGCTTCCAGATCGGCTTCACGATCTTCATCCCGTTCCTGATCATCGACATGGTCGTCGCGAGCGTGCTGATGTCGATGGGGATGATGATGGTGTCGCCGTCCACCGTGTCGCTGCCGTTCAAGCTGATGCTGTTCGTGCTGGTCGACGGCTGGCAGCTGCTGATCGGCTCGCTCGCGCAGAGCTTCACGTAAGCGGAGGACGCGCACGATGACACCCGAACAGGTGATGACGCTGGCGCACCAGGCGATGATGGTCGGCCTGCTGCTGGCCGCCCCGCTGCTGCTGGTCGCGCTCGCGGTCGGCCTCGTCGTGAGCCTGTTCCAGGCCGCGACGCAGATCAACGAATCGACGCTGTCGTTCATCCCGAAGCTGCTCGCGGTGGCCGCGACGCTCGTGATCGCAGGCCCGTGGATGCTGACGACGATGCTCGACTACCTGCGGCAGACGCTGCTGCACGTCGCGACGCTCGGCGCCGGCTGAGCGGCGCGTCCGGCTTTCGTTCCCCGCCGATGTTCTCGGTTACCTACGCGCAGCTCAACGGCTGGCTGACGGCCTTCCTGTGGCCGTTCGTGCGGATGCTCGCGCTCGTCGCGACGGCACCCGTGGTCGGCCATGCGGCCGTGCCGGTGCGCGTGAAGATCGGCATCGCCGCGTTCCTGGCGCTGGTCGTCGCGCCGACGCTCGGCGCGATGCCGGGCGTCACGGTGTTCTCCGCGCACGGCATCTGGATCGTCGTCACGCAGTTCCTGATCGGCGTCGCGATGGGCTTCACGATGCAGATCGTGTTCGCGGCCGTCGAGGCGGCCGGCGACTTCATCGGCCTGTCGATGGGGCTCGGTTTCGCGACCTTCTTCGACCCGCATTCGAACGGCGCGACGCCGGCGATGGGCCGCTTCCTGAACGCGATCGCGATGCTCGCGTTTCTCGCGGTGGACGGCCACCTGCAGGTGTTCGCGGCGCTGGCCGCGTCGTTCCAGACGCTACCGGTGTCGGCCGACCTGCTGCACGCGCCCGGCTGGCGCACGCTCGCCGCGTTCGGCGCGACCGTGTTCGAGATGGGGCTGCTGCTCGCGCTGCCGGTCGTCGCGGCGCTGCTGATCGCGAACCTCGCGCTCGGGATCCTGAACCGCGCGGCGCCGCAGATCGGCATCTTCCAGATCGGCTTTCCGGTCACGATGCTGGTCGGGCTGTTGCTCGTGCAACTGATGATCCCGAACCTCGTGCCGTTCGTGTCGCATCTGTTCGACATGGGGCTGGATGCAATGGGGCGGGTGTTGATCGGGTGGCGCCAGGCCGCTTGAGCCGCCGATTGCTGGAAAACCCCTAAAGGAATCGCCCGCCCGCGAAAGGTACCGGAAGGTTTCGCCTCCCTATACTCGTCAGGACGATGCAGCAAGCATCGCGCCATACGAATACAACGAAGGAGACGACCCCGATGCGACCCATCCTGCGCACCCTCGCCGTGGCAGCCAGCCTGAGCTGCGCGCTCGCCGCTCACCCCGCTTTCGCCGACGACGGCGGCAAGATCACGATCATGGTCGGCGGGATCGCGAAGCTGATCTACCTGCCCGCGCGGCTCACGCAGGAGCTCGGCAACTTCAAGGCCGAAGGGCTCGACGTCGAGCTGCTGTCGCAGCCGGCCGGCGTCGACGCCGAGAACGAGCTGCTGGCGGGCGCCGTGCAGGGCGTCGTCGGCTTCTACGACCACACGATCGACCTGCAGAGCAAGGGCAAGGACGTAAAGGCAATCGCCGTGTTCGGCCAGGTGCCGGGCGAGGTCGAGATGGTGTCGACGAAGGCGGCACCCACCTTCAAGTCGATGGCCGACGCGAAGGGCAAGACGCTCGGCGTGACCGGCCTCGGCTCGTCGACGAGCTTCCTCACGCAATATCTCGCGCTGCAGCACGGCGTGCCGTCGACGCAGTACACGATGCTGCCGGTCGGCGCCGACGCGAGCTTCATCGCCGCGATCAAGCAGGGCCGCATCGACGCCGGGATGACGACCGAGCCGACGGTGTCCGCGCTCGAGAAGATGGGCGACGCGAAGGTCCTGGTCGACCTGCGCACGCTGGAAGGCACGCGCGCCGCGCTCGGCGGCACCTATCCGGCGGCGAGCCTGTACGTGCAGTCGGCGTGGGCCGATTCGCACAAGGCCGAAGCCACCAAGCTCGCGCACGCGTTCGCGAAGACGATGCAGTTCATCCACACGCACAGCGCCGAGGAGATCGCCGCGAAGATGCCAGCCGACTACCAGAAGGACAAGGCGCTTTACGTGTCCGCACTGAAGGCATCGCTGCCGATGTACACCGCCGACGCGAAGATGCCGGCCGACGGCCCGGCGACCGTGCTGAAGGTGCTGTCGGCGTTCAACCCGTCGGTGAAGGGCAAGCACATCGACCTGGCGCGCACCTACACCAACGATTTCGTGAACGCGAAGTAATCGATCTCGGCGCCGGCGGCGGCGATCCCGCCGCCGCGCGTTCCCCGTTCCGGCCCGGCTGACCGGCCCGGCGCCGCCACGATGCGGCGCCCTCCTCACCCGCAGGACGAATGCGATGACCCAGGCAGTTTCTCCGAGCACACCGGCGATCGAGTTTCGCAATGTGTCGTGCCGCTTCATTTCGCCGGAAGGCAAGGCCACCGTCGCGCTGCGCGACTTCAGCATGAGCGTCGCGCGCGGCGAGTTCATCGCGATCGTCGGGCCGACCGGCTGCGGCAAGTCGACCACGCTGAACCTGATCACCGGGCTGTTGAAGCCGGCTTCCGGCGAGGTGCGCGTGATGGGCCGCCCGGTCGACGGGATCGATCCGCGCATCGGCTTCGTGTTCCAGGCCGACGCGGTGTTCCCGTGGCGCAACGTGATCGACAACGTCGCGGCAGGCCCGCTGTTTCGCGGCCGCTCGAAGGACGTCGCCTACGCGCAGGCCGAGGAATGGATCCGCAAGGTCGGCCTCGACAAGTTCACGAAACACTACCCGCACCAGCTCTCCGGCGGGATGCGGAAGCGCGTCGCGCTCGCGCAGACCTTCATCAACCAGCCGGAAATCCTGCTGATGGACGAGCCGTTCTCCGCGCTCGACATGCAGACGCGCACGCTGATGCAGGACGAGCTGCTGCAGCTGTGGTCCGCAAACAAGGGCTCGGTCGTGTTCGTCACGCACGATCTCGAAGAAGCGATCGCGCTCGCCGACCGCGTGTTCGTGCTGACCGCGCGCCCCGCGACGCTCAAGCGCGTGTACGAGATCGACCTGCCGCGCCCGCGCGTCACGTCGGAGATTCGCTACGACACGCGCTTCATCGAAATTTCCAAGGACATCTGGCACGACCTGCGCGAAGAAGTGCAGATCGGCTGACAGCAGCAAGGACAGGACAGGATAGGACAGGAGCATGACCGACATGACGCTTCCCCCCACCGCCATTCCGGCAACGTCGCTCGAGGACGAGTCGCGTGCCGCTCAAACCCGGCTGCGCCGCCGCCGGCAACTGATCATCGGCCTGCGGATCGCCGTGCTCGTCGTCGTGCTGGGCGGCTGGGAACTCGCCGCGCGCCTGAAGTGGATCGATCCGTTCTTCTTCTCGCAGCCGACGCTGATCTTCGCGCAGCTCCAGGACTGGTTCGCGAACGGCACGTCGCAAGGGCCGCTGCTTACGCAGGTCTGGGTGACGCTCGAGGAAACCACGATCGGCTTCCTGATCGGCTCGGTCGCCGGCGTGCTCTGTGGGATCGTGCTCGGCCGCAACAAGCTGATGTCCGACGTGTTCGGCCTCTATATCCAGATCGCGAACTCGATCCCGCGCGTCGTGCTCGGCTCGATTTTCGTGATCGCGCTGGGCCTCGGCATGGCGTCGAAGATCGCGCTGGCTGTCGTGATGGTGTTCTTCGTGGTGTTCGGCAACGCGTTCCAGGGCGTGCGCGAAGCCGACCGCTACCTGATCGCGAACGCGCAGATCCTCGGCGCGTCGCGCCGGCAGATCACCACGTCGGTCGTGATTCCGTCCGCGCTGTCGTGGATTCTCGCGAGCCTGCACGTGAGCTTCGGCTTCGCGCTGGTCGGTGCGGTCGTCGGCGAATTCCTGGGTTCCAAGCAGGGCATCGGGCTGCTAATCTCCACCGCCCAGGGCGCGTTCAACGCGAGCGGCGTGTTCGCGGCGATGATCGTGCTGGCCGTGGTCGCGCTGGCCGCCGACTACCTGCTGACCTGGCTCGAGAAGCGCTTGCTCAAGTGGCGCCCCGCCGCGTTCTGAGCAACGCACGCATCATCGAATGACACGCCCGAACCGCGCCGGTTGCCCCGGCGCGGTTCGGCATTGAGGAGACGGAATGGCGCACAGCCTGCGCGGGCGGCTCTTGTGGTGGCTGCTGCTGCCGCTCGCGGCTTTCGTGCTGATCGCGGGCGCGATGTCGTACGACACCGCGCGGCGCACGGCCGGGCTCGTGCAGGACAGCGCGCTCGTCGCGTCCGCGCGCACGATCGGCGAGGACGTCGAATGGCGCAACGGGCGGCCGGCGGCCGACGTGCCGCCGGCCGCGCTGGAGATCTTCGAATCGCCGTCGGGCGATTCGGTGTTCTACAAGGTGATCGACGGCCACGACCGGCTGCTCGCAGGCAACCCGGCGCTCGCGGTGCCCGGGCGGCACGGGGTCGAGCCGACGCTGTACGACACGTCGCTCGACGGCGTGCGGCTGCGCGCGGCCGCCTACGATCGCCAGCTGTACGACGAGGGGCAGATCGAGACGGTCACGGTGATCGTCGCGAAGACGACGCGCTCGTACGACGCGATGGTCGCGACGATCTGGCGGCCGCAGCTCGTGCGCCTGTCGCTGATGCTGGTGCTCGCGATCGTGCTCGTCTATCTCGGCCTCACGCTCGAGCTGCGCCCGCTGATGAAGCTGAAGGACGACGTCGCCGACCGCGGGCCGATGGAACTGGAGCCGATCCGCCCGGAGCGGCTGCAGCACGAGCTGCGGCCGATCGTCGACGCGATCAACCAGTGCATCGCGCGGCTCAATACGCACACGGCCACGCAGCGTCGCTTCATCGCCGACGCCGCGCACCAGCTGCGCACGCCGATCGCAGTGCTCGACACGCAGATCCAGTACGCGCAGCAGCGCGACCACGACGATCGCGAGCTGGCGTCGGTGCTCGACAGCATGCAGCGCAGCAGCCGCAAGATGGCCGACGTGACCGACAAGCTGCTGCTGCTCGCGCACGCGGAAGCGACGCCGTCGACGCTGCTCACGCATCGCGTCGATCTCGCGGCCGTCGTGTCGAGCGTGCTCGAGGAAACGATCGTGCTCGCGCAGCAGCGCAACATTGACCTCGGCGCCGATCTCGGCGAACGGCTCGACGTCGCGGGCAGCGACAGCCTGCTGACCGCGCTGGTGATGAACCTCGTCGACAACGCCGTGCGCTATACGCAGCCGGGTGGCTGCGTGACGGTCGCGGCACGGCGCGACGGCGCCGCGGTCGTGCTGGAGGTGGTCGACAACGGCCCCGGCATTCCGGCCGAAGCGCGGCCGCACGTGTTCAAGCGGTTCTACCGCGTGTCGGCCGACACCGAAGGCTCGGGCCTGGGCCTCGCGATCGTCCGCGAGATCGCGCAGGCGCACGGCGGCAGCGCGTCGCTCGCGCCGGGCCCCGGCAATCGCGGTATCGTCGTGACCGTGCGGCTGCCCGCGTACGATTGAAGAGTGCCCCCAAACCGGTCGCTGCGCGCCAGGCCCCCGAAGGGGACTTCCTGCCGGGCGGGAAACTTGGGGCGGCCCGACGTTTCCTTGAAGAGATGAAGTCGCCATGAAACTCCTGCTGGTCGAAGACAACGCCGAACTCGCGCACTGGATCGTGAACCTGCTGCGCGGCGAGGATTTCGCGGTCGACTGCGTCGGCGACGGCGAGCGCGCGGATACGGTGCTGAAAACGGAGCGCTACGACGCGGTGCTGCTCGACATGCGGCTGCCTGGCATCAGCGGCAAGGAGGTGCTCGCGCGATTGCGGCGCCGCAACGACAACGTGCCGGTGCTGATGCTGACCGCGCACGGCTCGGTCGACGACAAGGTCGACTGCTTCGGCGCGGGCGCCGACGACTACGTGGTCAAGCCGTTCGAATCGCGCGAGCTGGTCGCGCGGATCCGCGCGCTGATCCGCCGGCAGGCCGGCGTCGGCACGACGCAGCTCGTGTGCGGCGATCTCGTCTATGCGTTCGGCACGCGTGAATTCCGCTGCGGCGACACGGTGCTCGCGCTGCGCCGCCGCGAGCATGCGATTCTCGAAACGCTGATGCTGCAGCAGAACAAGACGGTATCGAAGGCGCGGCTGATGGACAGCGTGTTCGCGCTCGACGACGAGCCGAGCGCGGATGCGATCGACATCTACATCCACCGGCTGCGCAAGCATCTCGCGCTCAGCACGGCCGAGATCATCACGCTGCGCGGGCTCGGCTATATCCTGCGCGCGAAGACCGCGCAGGACTGACGGCACGGCCCGCGGCATCGATTCGCAGCACGTAATGTTGTTTTGGCAGCCCGCGGGCTGCCGGCTTGCCCGATTCCCGATTATTGCGATTTCGGTGTTTTCACCGATCCGATTCTTTCCTCCGGGAAAGCGGCGTGAAGGATTGCCCCCTCTACGATGCTATGCGTCGGCCCTCTCGCTGTGGTCGGCAACAATCGGCATACATTACGTACTGCCAACAAACAGATTTCAATGCGGCAGCTCGGAGGAGACGATCTTGAAACGAAAAACCCTTGCCCTTTCCATCGCGGCGGCAGGCCTGTGCGCCGGCACCCAGGCGCAGGCGCAGTCGAGCGTGCAGCTTTACGGCCTGATGGACCTGAGCTTTCCGACCTACCGGACCCACGCCGACGCCAACGGCAACCATGTGATCGGCATGGGCAACGAAGGCGAGCCGTGGTTCAGCGGCAGCCGCTGGGGCCTGAAAGGCGCCGAGGACATCGGTGGCGGCACGAAGATCATCTTCCGCCTCGAAAGCGAATTCGTGGTCGCGAACGGCCAGATGGAAGACGAAGGCCAGATCTTCGACCGTGACGCGTGGGTCGGCGTCGAGGACGAGCGCTTCGGCAAGCTGACGGCCGGCTTCCAGAACACGATCGCGCGCGACGCGTCGGCGATCTACGGCGACGCGTACGGCTCCGCGAAGCTGACGACCGAGGAAGGCGGCTGGACCAACTCGAACAACTTCAAGCAGATGATCTTCTACGCGGCCGGGCCGACCGGCACGCGCTACAACAACGGCGTCGCGTGGAAGAAGCTGTTCAGCAACGGCATCTTCGCGAGCGCCGGCTACCAGTTCAGCAACTCGACCTCGTTCGCGACCGGCTCCGCATACCAGGTCGCGCTCGGCTACAACGGCGGGCCGTTCGCCGTGTCGGGCTTCTACAACCACGTGAACCACAACGGCTTCAGGAACCAGACGTTCTCGGTCGGCGGCGACTACTCGTTCAGCATCGTGCGCCTGAATGCCGGCTACTTCCGCTACAACGGCGACCAGGGCGCGCTCGGCCAGCGCCACGACGATTCGTGGACCGTGTCGATGAAGATCGCGCCGAAGGGCGCGCTCGACTACGAGCTCGGTTATCAGCAGATGCGCATCAAGAACGCCGCGTACAACGCCGACGGCTTCACGCCGAACGCGAACCTCGGCGCGTTCAGCCTGACCAACGGCGTCGGCAACGGCTTCAAGGAGACGATCTACGGGTCGGTGTTCTACCACCTGAGCAAGCGCACCGAGGTGTATCTGGCCGGCGACTACATGAAGCTGCATGGCGGCTACAAGGTGTCGTCGACGTTCGGCGCGAAGAACCAGCTCGAACTGACGTCGGGCATCCGCACGCGCTTCTGACCCGAGGGCCGGTCATCCGGGCGGGGCCCGCCGGGCTCCGCCACACCCTCCATCCGGGATTCTCCATGCTGGCACGGCGGCGCATCGCGCTGACCGTGCCCTTTTTTTCGCCGTTTTTTCGTCGCTTTTGGCCCGCGCAGCGCCCCCGGGGAACGCCGGTCGGCCGCCGCCGCGACGACCGGCCCGAAGCCGCTTGCGGCCCGTCGGACGGGCGATCGCGGCCGATGCGCGCACGATGCCCTCACATCGGTGCTTGACCTGCGCCGACCGACTCGCTAGCGTTTCGGGTTTGCCCGGGTGGCCATTGCCGCCGGAGCCGTGAGTGCGCCCGACGTCCTGGCGCACGCGGCCGGGCTCCGATGGAAAAAACGATGCAGAAACTCGATGCGGCGAGCCCGCAGGCGATGTCGACGGATTTCACCGCCGACAACGTCGCGCGCCTGAAGGCGCTGTTCCCCGAACTCGTGACCGAAGGCCCGAACGGCGCGTCGGTCGACGTCGACGTGCTCAAGGCGCTGGTCGGCGAGCGCACCGTCGGCGACGCCGACGAGCGCTACGGCTTCCACTGGCACGGCAAGCGCAGCGCGCGCCAGGCCGCGCTCACGCCGTCGACGGGCACGCTGCGTCCGTGCCCTGCCGACAGCGTCGCATGGGACGACACGCGCCACCTCGTGATCGAGGGCGACAACCTCGACGTGATGAAGCTGCTGCACAAGAGCTACGCGGGCAAGGTAAAGCTCGTCTACATCGACCCGCCGTACAACACCGGCAGCGATTTCGTCTATCCGGACGACTTCAGCGACAGCATCCGCCACTACCTGGCGATGACGGGCCAGACCGAAGGCGGCGTGAAGCGCAGCACCAACACCGAGGCGAACGGCCGGTTCCACACCGACTGGCTGAACATGATGTATCCGCGCCTGAAGCTCGCGCACGCGCTGCTGTCCGACGAAGGGCTGATCGCCGTGCACATCGACGAGCACGAGGTGCATGCGCTCGTGCTGATGCTGCGCGAGATCTTCGGCGAGGAGAACGAGCTCGGCGTCGCCGTGTGGGACAAGCGCAACCCGAAGGGCGATGCGCGCGGCGTCGCGTACCAGCACGAATCGCTGGTGCTGTTCGCGCGCAACGCCGAGACGCTGCTCGAGCAGGCGCCGCTGAAGCGCCCGAAGCGCAACGCGCAGCGCATGCTGGATGCCGCGCACGACGCGGTGTACCGCAGCGGCAACGCGAAGGACGCGCAGAAGGCCTACCGCGCGTGGATGAAGGCGCAGACCAACCTGTCCGGCGGCGAGGTGATGTACGACCGGCTGTCGGCCGACGGGCGCGTGTATCGCCTCGTGTCGATGGCGTGGCCGAACAAGAAGAAGGCGCCGGACGAGTATTTCACGCCGCTGATCCACCCGGTCACCGGCAAGCCGTGCGCGATGCCGGCGCGCGGCTGGCGCAACCCGCCCGCGACGATGCAGGCGCTGATCGAGCGCGGCCAGATCGAATTCGGTCCGGATGAAACCACGCAGCCGCAGCGGATCTACTACCTCGACGAGAACATGTACGAGAACGTGCCGTCGGTGCTGCCGTTCGCCGGCTCCGACGACGCGCTGCTGAAGACGCTCGGCATCCCGTTCGACCAGCCGAAGCCGGTCGATTTCGCGGCGGCCGTGATCGGCTGGTGCACGCGCGGCGACGACATCGTGCTCGACTGCTTCGCCGGCTCCGGCTCGACCGGCCACGCGGTGATGCAGGTGAACGCGACCGACGGCGGCGCGCGCCGCTACATCCTCGTGCAGTTGCCCGAGGCGCTCGACCGCCGCGACAAGACGCAGCTCGCAGCCGCCGATTTCTGCGCGAAGCTGAAGAAGCCGCTGACGCTCGCGGAAATCACGAAGGAACGCCTGCGCCGCGCCGCGCAGCAGGTCGCGCGCGACTACCCGGAAAGCTATGGCGACCTCGGTTTCCGCGCGTACCGGCTCGATACGACCAACGTGATCGAATGGGATCCGCGCCGCGACGACTTCGACCACGCGCTGTTCGCGTCCGTCGAGCACGTGAAGACCGGCCGCAGCGAGGACGACCTGCTCGCCGAACTCACGTTGAAGCTCGGCCTCGATCTGTGCACGCCGGTCGAGCATCACCCGGTCGCGGGCAAGACGGTGCACCTGATCGGCCGCTCGATCGTCGCGTGCTTCGACGCGCGCATCGCGCGCGACGACGCGGGCCCGCTCGCCGACGGCATCGTCGAGCTGCTCGACGCGACGGGTGCCACGCGCGACGTCACGTGCCTGTTCCGCGACAGCGGCTTCGTCGACGACGTCGCGAAGCTCAATCTCGCCGCGCTGCTCGAACAGCACGGCGTGAAGCGCGTGCGGAGCCTGTGATGCGGCTGCATTTCGAAGCGGATCTCGACTACCAGCGCGAGGCGATCGACGCCGTCTGCGACCTGTTTCGCGGCCAGGAATCGTATCGCGGCGACTTCAGCGTGCTCGCGAACGCCGCGCCCGGCACGACGGCCGCGGCGCAAGGCTCGCTCGGTTTCGCGGTGTCGGAGCAAGGCGTCGGCAACCGGCTGTCGCTGACCGACGACGCGCTCGCGCGCAACCTCGCCGACGTCCAGTTGCGCGGCGGGCTGCCGCCGTCCGGCCAGCCCGGCTCGCGCGACTTCACCGTCGAGATGGAAACCGGCACCGGCAAGACCTATGTGTACCTGCGCACGATCTTCGAGCTGAACCGCCGCTACGGCTTCACGAAGTTCGTGATCGTCGTGCCGTCGATCGCGATCAAGGAAGGCGTGCACAAGACGCTCTCGATCACCGAGGATCATTTCCGCGCGCTGTACGCGGGCGTGCCGTACGACTACTTCCTGTACGACTCCGCGAAGCTCGGCCAGGTGCGCCACTTCGCGGCGAGCGCGGCGATCCAGATCATGGTGATGACGGTCGCCGCGATCAACAAGAAAGAGATCAACAACCTCTATAAAGACAGCGAGAAGACCGGCGGCGAGAAGCCGATCGACCTGATCCGCGCGACGCGGCCGATCGTGATCGTCGACGAGCCGCAGAGCGTCGACGGCGGGCTCGAGGGGCGCGGGCGCGAAGCGCTCGCCGCGATGGCGCCGCTCTGCACGCTGCGCTATTCGGCCACGCACGTCGATCGTCACCACATGGTGTACCGGCTCGATGCGGTCGACGCGTACGAACGCAAGCTCGTCAAGCAGATCGAGATCGCGTCGGCGATCGTCGAGGATGCGCACAACAAGCCTTACGTGCGGCTCGTCGGCGTGTCGAACCGGCGCGGCGCGATCAGCGCGCGCGTCGAGCTCGACGTCGCGACGGCGGCCGGCGTGAAGCGCCAGATCGTGACGGCGACCGACGGCGACGACCTCGAACGCCTGACCAGGCGCGCGCTGTACGCGGGGCTGCGGATCGGCGAAGTGCATGCGGTGAAGGGCGCCGAGTACGTCGAGCTGCGCCATCCGGAAGGCGAGGCGTTCCTGTCGCTCGGCGAGGCGTTCGGCGACATCGACACGCTCGCCGTGCAGCGCGAGATGATCCGCCGCACGATCCGCGAGCATCTCGACAAGGAATTGCGCCTGGCCGAGCGCGGCGTGAAGGTGCTGTCGCTGTTCTTCGTCGATTCGGTCGAACGCTATCGCCGCTACGACGAGCACGGGATGCCGGTGAAGGGCGACTACGCGCTGATCTTCGAAGAGGAATATGCGCGCGCGGCGCGCGTGCCGGCCTACCGTGCGCTGTTCGACGGCGTCGACGTCGCGCTCGAAGTCGAGCGCGCGCACAACGGCTACTTCTCGATCGACCGCAAGGGCGGCTGGACCGACACGAGCGAAAGCAGCGCCGCGGCCCGCGAGAACGCGGAGCGCGCGTACGGCCTCATCATGCGCGAGAAGGAAGCGCTGCTGTCGTTCGACACGCCGCTGAAGTTCATCTTCTCGCACTCGGCGCTGAAGGAAGGCTGGGACAACCCGAACGTGTTCCAGATCTGCACGCTGCGCGACATCCAGACCGAACGCGAGCGTCGCCAGACGCTCGGCCGCGGGCTGCGCCTCGCCGTCGACCAGGACGGCGAACGCGTGCGCGATCCGGGCGTGAACACGCTCACCGTGATCGCGACCGAGCGCTACGAGTCGTTCGCGGAGAACCTGCAGAAGGAAATCGAGGCCGATACGGGCATCCGTTTCGGGATCGTCGAGGAACACCAGTTCGCGGCGCTGCCGGTGCAGGAAGGCGACGGGCCCGCGCATGCGCTCGGCATCGAGCTGTCGCGCGTGCTGTGGACCCATCTGCACGAGCAGGGCTACGTCGACGCGCAGGGCAAGGTGCTCGACCGGCTGAAGGACGCGCTGCGACAGAGCGCGCTCGTGCTGCCCGCGGCGTTCGAGACGCTGCGCGCGCCGATCGTCGCGACGCTGCGCAAGCTGTCGGGCCGCTTCGCGGTGCGCAACGCGGACGAGCGGCGCGCGATCGCGTTGCGGCGCGACGCGTCGGGCAAGGCCGTCGTGTTCGGCGACGACTTCCGCGCGTTGTGGGACCGTATCCGCCATCGCACCGTGTACAGCGTCGAGTTCGACAACGCGAAGCTCGTGCGCGACTGCACGGCTGCGCTGCGCGACGCGCCGGACATCGCGCGCGCGCGGCTGCAGTGGCGCAAGGCCGAGATCGACATCGGCAAGGCCGGCATCGAGGCGATCGAGGTGGCCGGCGCCGGCACGGTGCTGATCGACGAAGGCGAGCTGCCGCTACCCGACCTGCTCACCGAACTGCAGGACCGCACGCAGCTCACGCGCCGCTCGCTCGCGACGATCCTGGCCGACAGCGGCCGGCTCGACGATTTCCGCGTGAATCCGCAGCAGTTCATCGCGCTGGCCGCCGATGCGATCAACCGCTGCAAGCGGCTCGCGCTGGTTGCCGGCATCGCGTACCGGAAGCTCGGCGAGCGCCACGTGCATGCGCTCGAGTCGTTCGAGAGCGAGGCGCTGACTGGTTATCTGCGCAACCTGCGGCCGGATGCGCGGAAGTCGATCCACGAGGCCGTCGTGTGCGAGACCGACGCCGAGCGCGCGTTCGCCGATGCGCTGGAAGCGCACGACGGCGTGAAGCTGTACGCGAAGCTGCCCGCATGGTTCCGCGTGCCGACGCCGCTCGGCAGCTATCACCCCGACTGGGCGGTGCTCGCGGAGCAGGATGGCGGCGAGCGGCTGTACTTCGTCGTCGATACGCCGAATGCCGACGGCGACGTGACGAGCGAGCACGAGCGCGCGAAGCTCGCGTGCGGCGAAGCACATTTCCGGGCGCTGGTGGACGGCGGAGCGGCCGCGCGGTTCGTGCGCGTCAGGCAGGCCGACGCGTTGTTCGGGCCTGTTGCAGCCGTCGCGCCGCTGGCGAGCGCGGGACGCTGAAACGAAGGGCGGCGACGAGCCGCCCTTTTTTCATGGCGCGGGCCGCGGCGCTGCTGCGATGCTCGCGTATGGGAGAGCGAATCCACCTGTCATTCGCGTGAAAGCGGTTCGTATTCTGGCGCGTTCGTGCGTGCGGTTACGGCTGGTTGCAAATCGGGGTCGATGCGCGACGAGCAACGCGACACACCGCGGCGCCCCTTGGTCCGCTGGCAATGAAAAAGGGCGCCGAAACGCCCTTGTTCCGCATGCGTGCGCCGCGCTTACAGCGTGTGGCCGAATGCGTTCCGATGCGCGTGGCGCGTGGACTTCGATGCATGCGCGGTGTGCCCGTGCGAGCGCCCGTGACCGCTGCCCGGCTGCGCGCCGGCACGATCGGCGATCGAATCGGAGCGATCGGCTGCGCGCGACAGGCCCTTGTCGCGGTCGCCCGCGTGCATGCCGTTCGAGTTGCTCAGCGCTTCACCGCTCATGTGGCCGGCGGACATGCCGCCCGCATTGGCACCCATGCCGCCCATCCCGCCGGCACCATGGCCGCCGCCGTTGCCACCACCGCCACCACCCCCATTGCCGCCGCCCGCCGCCTGCGCGGAAACGGCGCCGAGTGCGAGCAGCGCAGCTGCGAGCACGGACAGATATCGTTGCGTTTTCATTGTTTGCTCCCTGGAGCGCGTTCGAGTGACTGCATTCTAGGTACGCGCGCGCTTCGTGCGGCGCGGCGTTGTAAATGATCGTAACGGCGCGCGCGGCGCGTTTTCGTCAGATTCGTTCGCCGCCGTTCGGCACGCTTGATGAACCGGCCGGCCGGCCGCCACCCAACAAGGAAAATGAAAGGCGGAGACGGCGCGATCGCACCGTTCCGCCGGCGGCTACGCTTACTGCGCCGGCTGCACGCCCTGCGCTGCGGCCTTGCGCTGCGCGGCCAGTTCCTGCTCGTGTTTCTTCGCCATGTGGCGGCCCACGATACAGCCGCCGACCGCGCCGACCACGGCGTGATGTCCCGCGTAGTGGCCGGCGACGCCGCCCACCACCGCGCCCTTCATGCAGCCCGCCGCGTGCGCGCTGCCGATCGTTGCAAGCGCGACGACGGCAGCCGCCGCGCTATACCTGATGTGTCGAATGCGCATCATGCGATCACGCTCCTCTCGTCGTCGTGCTCAGTGTCCTCGTGAAACGGTTGCCCGGTTCAGTTCCAGCGGCCGCGCCAGCCGTCGCCGTCACGCCAGCCGCGCTCGCGCCACTCGTGCTCGCGCCATTCGCGACGGCGCCATTCGTGTTCGCGCCATTGACGCTCACGCCAGTCGTCATCGCGATAGTAGCCAACCGGCGCGTACGTCACCGGCGGCGGCGCGACGTAGACCGGCGCCGGCGCCGCATAGACGCCCGGCACACCGATGCCGACCGACAGGTCGACGTGGGCCGATGCGACGCCCGAAGCTGCCAGCGCCGCTACGCCGAGAACTGCACCGAGGATAAGTTTCTTGCTCATTTCGCGACTCCCTGCACGTGTCGTGCGTCATGTGACTACGGTTCGGAGTCTAGGCACCACGGGCGGACACAGGTGAAACCGGTGTGCGAGACCGGTAACGGACGTTTACGGAGGGGCGCGAAGCCTTGCGGGACAAGGGTGACGAGCGATTCGACACGCCGTTGCAACGACGCATCGAATCGGGAAAGTCGGGAAATCTTGCCGGCGCGCGGGCCGGCGACGCAAATCGCACGCGTCCCGCGCGCACGCCGCGTGAGCGGATCGCGACGACTCGCGACGACGTTACGCGCGGATATCGTCGACGCTGCGCAACCAGTGCACGCTGAACAGGTGGTCCGCGTCGGTCCACACGGTGTCGGGCTCGAAGCCCGCCCGCCGCGCGATCGCCTGGAAGCCGTCTATCGTGAACTTGTGCGAGTTTTCCGTGTGGATGCGTTCGCCGGCCTCGAAGCGGAACGCGTGGCCGCGCACGTGCACCGTCTGCGCGATATCGCTGACGAGATGCATCTCGATGCGCTGCCGCTCACGGTCGTAGAACGCGCAATGCGAGAACGCGTCGAGATCGAAATCCGCGCCGAGCTCCGCGTTCGCGCGGGCGAGCAGGTTCAGGTTGAACTGGGCGGTCACGCCCTGCGCGTCGTTGTACGCGTGATGCAGCGTGCGTTCGTCCTTCACGAGATCCGCACCGACCAGCAGGCCGCCGCCGCGCAACAGCCGCGCGGCGTCGCGCAGGAACGTATCGGCTTCCTCCGGCGAGAAGTTGCCGATCGTCGAGCCGGGAAAGAAGCCGATGCGCCGGCGTGGCGTGCCGGTCAGCTCGGCGAGCTGCTCGGCCTTCGTGTAGTCGGCCGCGAGCGGCGCGACGTCGAGCCACGGATACGCGGCACGCAGTCGCGCGGCCGCGCCGTGCAGGTAGTCGGCCGAGATGTCGATCGGCACGTAGCGCGCCGGCGCGTTCGCATAGTTGTCCGCGCACGCGTCGAGCAGCACGCGGATCTTCTCGAGCGAGCCCGCGCCGAATTCGACGATGTCCGCATGCGGGCCGACGCGCCGCACGATCTCGGCCGCGCGATCGCGCAGGATCCCGAGTTCGGTCCGCGTCGGGTAATACTCCGGCAGTTCGCAGATGCGATCGAACAGCGCGGAGCCGGCCGCATCGTAGAAGTATTTCGGCGGAATGCTGCGCGGCGTGCGCGACAGCCCGTCGATCAGGTCGCGCTCGAACGCGCTCGGCCGCGCATCGCGGGCGGGTTGCAGGCCACCGCTCGTGGCCGTCAGATCAGACGTCTCGCGCAAGTCGCACTCCCGTGAATTGCCAGCGCGCGGCCGGCGGAAAGAAATTGCGGTACGTCGGCCGTTCGTGCCCCGGCGGGGTCGCGATGCTGCTGCCGCGCAGGACTTGCTGGCCGACCATGAACTTGCCGTTGTATTCCGCAGCGACGCCCGCGAGCGGCCGAAAGCCCGGATACGGCTCGTAGGACGAACGCGTCCACTGCCATACGTGCCCGAGCATCTGCGCGATGCCATCCGCGCCGAACGCGGCCTCCCATTCGAATTCGGTCGGCAGGCGTGCGCCGGCCCATTCTGCATACGCCGCCGCCTCGTAGAAGCTCACGTGACACACGGGCGCATCGGGCGCGAGTGGCTCGACGCCGTGCAGGCCGAACGCGCGCCAGGCGTGTGCGGCTGCCGGATCACCGTCGTCGCCGGGAATCCAGTACGCGGGCCCTTGCCACCCTTCCCGCTGCACCGTCGCCCAGCCGTCGGACAGCCAGTATTCGGGGCGTGCATAGCCGCCGTCCGCGATGAAGGCCGCGAATTCAGCATTCGTCACGAGACGGTTCGCGATCTCGCACGGACGCACGAGCGCGGTATGGCGCGGCCGTTCGTTGTCGAACGAGAACGCGGCGCCATCGTGGCCGATCTCGACGAGCCCGCCCGGCTGATGCAGCCAGCGCAACGGGCCGGCGTCGCCCGCGGACAGGGCGGCGTGCCCGGCGTGCACATCGGCGCCGCTGCGCGGCCGGAACGCGGGCTTCAGCGGGTTGCACGAGAACGCATGCAGCATGTCCGTGACGATCAGTTCCTGATGCTGCTGTTCGTGATGCAGGCCGAGCTCGATCTCGGGCGCGATCGTGGCGAGCAACGCCGGATCGGCACCGTCGAGCGCGCGCAGCATCGCATCGTCGACGTACTGCCGGTACGCGTGCACCTCATCGAGCGACGGACGCATGAGCAGCCCGCGCTGCGGCCGCGGATGGCGCGGGCCGAGTGCTTCGTAATAGGAATTGAAGAGGAACTGGAACGCGTCGTCGAACGGCGCGTAGCCGCGCACGCGACGCATCAGTACGACGGTTTCGAAAAACCAGGTCGTATGCGCGAGATGCCATTTCACCGGACTCGCGTCGGGCATCGACTGCACGGCTTGGTCTTCGGCGGACAGCGTCGCGGTCAACGCGATGCTATGGGCGCGCACGTCCTGGTAACGGCGCTGAAGCTGGGATGCAAGGAGGCTCATCGGTTTACCGTTCACGTCGCGATTCGCTGCGTTGCGTTGCCGGAAAAAGGAAAGCCTTGCGCTCGGATGCGCGCGGCTGACGTGCGACCTTCATTGCTGCGTCGTCGGGCAGCCGGCGCGCGCGCCGGGCCGCTGGTACGGCGTGACTTCATCTGCCCGTGCAGAACAGTATGGGCCAGAAATGTGAAGGTCGCGAATCGGATTTCGGGTGAAACGAGCGCGAAAGAAAAATGAAAGCATCGATCATGCGCGGGGCGGCGGCGTGACGAACCGTCGATGCCCGTCATGACGGCGGCTCGGAGGGTGAACGCAATGTGTATGCCCGCGGGTTCTCCATGCCGACGCCTCATGACATCCACGCCGGCGTCATGAAAGATCGGATGACACGGGTTCGCCATGGGAGCGGCGCCATGGAATTGAAATCGGCACGGGTCCGCGCGTCGGTGTCGCGGACCACGACACCGCCGTTCAACCGCTCTGCCCTCCGCGCGCTTCCCCGTTTTTGAAAATTTTTTTGCGTCGATGTCACAGGGGCGCAGGGCTCGCTCGTCATATCGCCGGAACCCACACGAAAGGAGAAGGAACCATGACTGCGAAACTCAATCCGTTTGCCGCCGCGCCCGCATTGATGAAGAACTGGATGGCCGTCTCGGTCGCCGCTGCCGGGAGCCTCGAGCCGACACTGATCGAGTTGGTCAAGATCCGCGCGTCGCAAATCAACGCGTGCGCGAACTGCCTTAACATGCACACCGTCGAGGCGCACGAGCAAGGCGAGACCGAGCAACGCATCAACCTGCTGGCCGCATGGCGTGAAGCGCCCTGCTACACCGACCGCGAACGCGCGGCGCTCGGCTGGACCGACGCGCTCACGCGGCTTTCAGAAGGCCATGGCGCGCACGAGGCCGCGTATGCGGCGCTGAACGACCACTTCAGCCAGGAGGAACAGGTGAAACTCACGGTGATGATCAACGTGATCAACGGCTGGAACCGGCTGGCCGTCGGCTTCGGGCTGTGGATCGATCCGGCCGAGGCGAAGGCCGCTGCCGCGAAGATGGTGGCGTGATGCCCCACCTCGATCCGGCCGCCGGCAGCGCCGCAGACCGGGCCGACGCAGCGTCGAGCTTCGACCCGCTGCGTCGGACGCTGATGCGCGTCGCGTACCGGATGCTCGGTTCCGTCGCGGACGCCGAGGACATCGTGCAGGAGGCGTTCATCCGCTGGATGGACGTCGATCGCACCGAGGTGCGCGTGCCCGAGGCGTTCCTGCGCCGCATGGTGATGCGCATGTGCCTCGACCAGCTGAAGTCCGCGCGGCACCAGCGCGAGACCTACATCGGCCCGTGGCTGCCCGAGCCGGTCGTCGAGGAAGATGAACAGGAGGACGTCACGCTGCCGCTGATGCTCGCGCTCGAACGGTTGTCGCCGCTCGAACGTGCGGCGTTCCTGCTGCACGACGTGTTCGGCCTCGGGTTCGACGAGATCGCGACGACGATCCAGCGTGACCCGGCCGCCTGCCGGCAGCTCGCCGCGCGGGCGCGCACGCATGTGCGCGAGGCGCGGCCGAGGTTTCATGTCGAGAAGCAGCGCGGGATCGCACTGGCCGAGGCGTTTTTCGCGGCGTCACGCAGCGGCGACATGCGCGCGCTCGGCGCGATGCTCGCCGAGGACGTGAGCCTGCACTCGGACGGCGGCGGCAAGCGCACGGCCGCGGGCAAGCCGGTGTTCGGCTTCGAGCGCGTGATGAAGGTGCACGCGTACCTCGCCGAGCTGTTCGCCACGCATGCGTCGAAGCTCGTGCGCGCGGGGTTCATCAACGGGCTGCCGGGGTTCGTCACACTGGAAGCGGATGGCGAGCTGCAGACGACGGCTCTCGAGATCGAGGGCGGGAAGGTCGTCGCGATCTATGTCGTGCGGAATCCTGACAAGTTGAAGCATCTGCATTGATGCGTAACGAGCGGGGGCTTTGCGACCGCTTTTCGTGCTCTGCGCCCTGCTTTTACCCACTGCCGGCTGCCTGTCGTGCATGGATCGCACACGATGCATCTGCACATGCCTGCGCAGTTTCGACCGCAAAAAGAAAAACGCCACGCGATGTTGCCGCGTGGCGTTTGTATGTTGGCGAGCCGGATTGCCTGTAGGCAATGCGAGCTGCCAGACCCCTTCATTTTGTTCGTTGGTAGGCTCGATTGGATTCGAACCAACGACCCCCACCATGTCAAGGTGGTGCTCTAACCAACTGAGCTACGAGCCTAAGAAGCCGCGAATTATAGAGAGGGTTTTGGAGGTGCGCAAGCCCCTTCTTGAAAATTTTTTGAATCGGGGCGTGCGGACGACGACGATCGATGGTGCCTGGCGATGCGGGATACGTCGGCTTCACCACTTTGCCTCACAGCAAAACGTGTCGATGCGCTGTGGTGTTATCCACATTCCCCTCTGGATAACCGTCCGACAAGCCTCTGGATTCACAGTGGAACGATTGAGGATATGTCGGCGCGGCTGTGAATCGACGAAAAGTTGTTCTGTGCTTCACAGAGTTTTGCGTGTGCATCGCCTGTGGTTATGCGTTCCGATTCGTCTTGGAAATTCATGGCGTTACGGAGGTTATCCACTGTGAGGCACCGAGCTTGTTAACTATCACTACGTATGTATACGAACTCTGTTAACACCTTTGGATAAGCACAGTCCGTCGACTGTGATCCGGGCAGGATATGCACTGCGTGCGGTGGATGGATCAAGCGACGTCGAAGCCGGTGACCAGTTCGAACGCTCGTATCTGTAGAATCGCCGGGGTTCAGGATCGTTGTCGGTTCAAAGGCCGACGATTCAACATCAGGTTCGATCCGATCGATGAGGGTACCCGTCGATGAGACGCTGGTAACGAATATCGCTGGCCGCGTTGCGAGCGCTCATGACCGATGTGGCGCGGTTGTACGAGGATCCCTTATGACGAACACGCCATCGTCGTACGACATGACGGACGACACGACGCGGCGCAGGATGTTCTGGCTGCTTCGACGGCTGACCAGTCTTGCGCTCTGGAAAGCCAAATGCGATGCCTTCAAGATATTCGCGGACGCGTACCAAGTCGCTATCAAGACATGGCCGGCTAACGATCCGGAAGTAATGGAAGCTGACCACCTCAGGACGATTTTCGAAATCTTGAGCGACTACGACACGGGCGTAGCCGAACTCGGGAAGAGGCGGCGCTTCGTATGGTGCGCAGGCCAAGCAGCTCCTTACCCGCCCAAGGTCGATGCACTTCACCAACTGACGCGTGCGTCTCAATTTCATTCGGGGAAACAGGTGACGCGATGCCGCTGATGAATTGCCCGTCCCACGGACATGTAGGCGGCGAGCTCGTGACGCGGACCGTATCCGACCTCATCAACGACCGCAGCAACTGGAAGGGCGGCCGTCGGATCGTCCCGCTGCTGCTCGTGCGGCACGAAATCGAGTATCCCGGCTACATGCTGGAATCCGAAGAGGCGAAAGTGCGTGAGCTGGGCGGTACGCGTGAAGGAGGGGGTGTCTACCGCTTTGACGACGACGAGTCGATGGAAGCAGCCATCGGACTACTGACGGCAACGTGTGCTGATTGCCTAAGGGAATTGATGGCCGTGCAGAAAGAAGGGTGAGGTGAACGGGATGTCTCAGGAGGACGGATGGCCAAGCTGAATTTCGGGACCATCGGCCGGTGTTCCATCGATCTCGATACCGCGGCGCTGCTCGGTCTGAGGGCTGCCTATGAGGAGTTTGCAAAGACCGGGCAGGATCTGAAAAACGTCAGGATCTGCATCACGGACGAAAGTGCGGCCAGAATGGATCCTGGGCCTGAGGACCACGTAATCAGCATGACCTTCGTGGCGCAGATGCCTCCCGGCATGCGTGGACTCGGCAATGCAAGCCCGCTCGGGACGTCGATCAAGTACGTGATCTCCCCGGAAACCGGCGAGATTCTCGGGGCTTACTCGCCCAAGTGATGTCCGTGCGGCCGTGGCGCCCGATTGTCGCGTGTGGACAACCGGCACGCAAAACAATCAGGAACGCTGTGTGCCCCCCTCGGGAACACATTGATTCGAAGCGCTCACGCGCATGCGAACAACCCGTGAGCGGCCGAATCGAAATCCTGTGTACCAGCTCGGCGAGGGCGATGTGGATATCGCGACCCAAAGACACTCGAAATGCTGTGCGGTCCGAAGGTGAGTGATTCAACCAGAGACGGCATGCGGAGCCGCTGCGGCCGATGTGGATATCCTGCGTCCAGAAGATGCCAAACCCTGTGACGTCGGAATCGAAGAGGGTCTACCCATCCGGGATTGCACCGCGACGAGGTTCGCGGTGTGGACAACCACCACGAAAGCGAATTTAAACGCTGTGGCCCCGAACGGTGAACGTGAGTGCTTTCAGGCTTGTCGAACCGCATCGGACGGACCGCAGTCAGCGCACAACGGCCACCAACGGACAGCATATCGTCCAGCTCAAATCTGCTGATCGAGCGCCCTCACGACCGCGTGCTCACCAAGACTATCCACAGGCCCGACCACCGCGAAGTTGAGCCCATTCACCGACCCATACCGCGCCAGCAACGACCCATCCACGCGTTGCCCGGCCGGCAGCAGCCGATGTTTCGATTCCGCGGGCCGGAGATAGAAGCTCAGTGTCCGCCCGGCGTCGTCCTCATAGAGCACCATCGCGGCCGTGGCCCCACTGTCCGTCGTAAACAACCGTCCGCCGACCGGCCTGAACCCCGCCGCACTCAAATCCGGCAGCCTCGCCGATGCCCCGACGCGGCGGGTGAGCCACCCCTGCAAATCGCCCGCACCGTTCGGCCGGAAATCCACCTTCGCGGTTTGATCGACCACCATCATCCGGTAAGCCTCGACCGCATCGCTCATCGGCGCAATCGGCGGCGCCGCGTTCCACCCGCGCGCTTGCCACCCACCGAACGTCCCGAGCCCGATACAGAACACGAACGAAGCCGCCATCGCGAACCGCACCCGCGAGCGCTCCGCACGCTTCGCACGAATTGCCGCCGGATCCAGCGCAGGATTCTCGCCAGGCATCCGCACGCCTTCGAGCGAGGCCCGCAACCGCTGCGCATCCTGCTGCCATTGCTTCACCTGTTCCGCACTCTCCGGATGCAGCGCGAGATATCGCTCGACCGCGGCGCGCGCATCGTCGTCGAGCTGGCCGTCGACATAGGCCTGGAGATCGTGTTCGTCGGGACGGAGCGTATTCATTTCATCAAACGGAGAGAAGGAGCGGGAAGCTCGCCGTCGCTGAGCTGGCGCAGCGCCTGGCGGGCGCGGGAGAGTCGCGACATCACGGTGCCGATCGGCACGTCGAGCAGGTCGGCGACTTCCCGATACGTGAAGCCCTCGACCGCGACGAGCAGCAGCAGGCTGCGCTGCTCGTCGGACAAACGGCCGAACGCTTCGAGCGTCGCGCGCGCGGCCACCTCGCGTTCGGCGGACGGCCAGTGCGCTTCGTCGTCGTCGCGAATGCGCCCGAGCAGCCACGCATAGCGCTTCGCGCTGCGTTTGCCGTCGAGAAACTGCCGGTAAAGGATCGTGAAGAGCCAGCTGCGCAGCGACGCGTCGTCGCGGCGGCTCGCCCAGCGCGACAGCGCACGCTCGAGCGTCGACTGGACGAGATCGTCGGCCGCATGGACATCACGTGCCAGCCAGAGCGCGAAGCGTCGCAGCCTGGGGATGAGTTCGCGTAATGCGTCGTCGTCGGGGGCGTTTGAGGGCATGGCCGGGGGCGCGAGCCGATAAGCGTGGAGATGCCGCGTAGGACGCCGGTCGGCGCCGCTTATTCCGTCAGCATACGAAAAATTTCTTCATGGAATAAAGCGGCGCGGGTGGCGTCCTACACGCGTTCGACAATGATCTGACGATCGGGAGTGCATCCATGAAGCAATCATCCTCTTCTTCACCGCCGCGCGAGCCTGGGCGCGGATGGTGGCGCTGGGCCGTGATCGGCGGCGCGGTGGCCGGCGTGGCCGTGGCGTTCGGGTATGTCGGCGGCTGGCTCGCGCCGGCGCGTCTGACCCCGCACCGGCTCGTCGACGCGCTGCAGACGGCCGGCGGCGAGCATCCGGGTTTCCGGCGCAATCACGCGAAGGGCGTGTGCGTGACCGGCTATTTCGAAGGCAACGGCGCCGCGAGCGCGTATTCGGTCGCGCCGTTCTTCAAGGCGGTGCGCACGCCGGTGGTCGGCCGCTTTGCGCTGCCGGGCGGGAATCCGTATGCGCCCGACAGCAGCGTGCCGATCCGCAGCCTCGCGCTGAAGCTCACCGCACCGGACGGCCAGCAATGGCGGACCGGGATGAACGCGATGCCGGTGTTTCCGGTGGCGACGCCGAAGGCGTTCTACGCGCAACTGCTCGCGACCCGGCCGGATCCGGCGACGGGCAAGCCCGATCCGGAGAAGGTGAAGGCGTTTTTCGGCGCACATCCGGAGACGGCTGCGTTCCGCGCCTGGGTGAAGGGAGCGAAGCCGAGCGCGAGCTACGTCACCGAAAGCTATTACGGGCTGAACGCGTTCTACTTCGTCGACGCGGCCGGCAAGCGCCAGGCGGTGCGGTGGCGCGTCGTGCCGGAGCAGACGTCGGGCGCCGGCGACGTCGCGACGGCCGCGGATCCGAACGTGTTGCAGCAGGACCTGACGCGGCGCATCGCGGACGGCGCGCAGAAGTGGAAGTTGCTGGTCACGCTGGCGGAACCCGGCGACCCGGTCGACGACGCGACGAAGACCTGGCCCGCGCAGCGGATGACGATCGACGCGGGCACGCTCGTGCTCGATCGCGTGGAGCCGCAGGACAGCGGCCCGTGCCGGGACGTGAATTACGACCCGACGGTGCTGCCGCAGGGGATTCAGGTGTCGGGGGATCCGTTGCTGGCGGCGCGGTCGGCGGCGTATGCAGATTCGTATCTGCGCAGGACGAGTGAAGAGGCCGGCGTGGCTGGCGCGGCGCGATTGAGTGCGGAGGGACGATGATGAAGGCTGCTACGACGTTTGGCTTGCCGGCGAGGCTGCTGCATTGGGTGATGGCCGCGATGATCCTCGCGATGCTGTTCATCGGGGTAGGAATGGTGGCGTCGGTTTCCGGGCGGCACGATTTCCTGGTGGCGTTGCACAAGCCGCTGGGGATTGCCGTGCTGGTTCTGGTGTGTGTGCGGATCGTGGTGCGGCTGTCGTCGAAGCCGCCGGCGTTGCCTGAGGATTTGCCTTGGTGGCAGAAGATTGCCGCGCATGGGTCGCATCTGGTGCTGTATGCGCTGATGCTGGCGATGCCGCTGATCGGGTGGGCGATGCTGTCGGCTGGCGGGTATCCGGTGACCTTGGGCGGCGGCGTGCAGTTGCCGGCGATCGTTGCGGCTGATCCGGTTGCGTTCGCCTGGCTCAGGGTCGCGCATCGCGTGCTGGCCTATCTGTTCTTCTTGACGTTCCTCGCGCACTTCGCGGCGGCGCTGTATCACGGACTGATTCGACGGGACGGCGTGGTGAGGGCGATGGTTGGGCGGTAATCGACAGAAGATTGAGTTCGCTGCGGCGGGGCGGTTCACGGGCGACCGAGGCTGCTCTTGCCGTGCCGCTTATATATGACCACTAGGGCGGCTCAGCGGCTCCCGGCCTAGCACGTCAAAAATATTTCACAAAAGGGGTTGCGGAGACCGGGGCAGGTGCTTAGAATCACGCCTCTTTCGCGCTAACGGAAACGCGGCGCGGGGGAAGAAGGGAAGCGGTGCTGTTGAAGTCTGTTTTATCGACTCCAGTGCATACGAAATTAAACCGCAGTCGTCGCAACGAAGTAGTTAAAAAAGTTGTTGACGAGTTTTAAAAAACGGTTGATAATCTCGCTTCTCTGCTGCTGAAAACGCAGCGCTGCTGAGAAAACCTCCGGGTCCTCGCAGACATGCTCTTTAAAAATTAACAGCCGATAAGTGTGGGCGCTTGATGGACGCGAGCTGATCCTT
>NZ_CAJPGY010000036.1:0-66200 GCF_905339915.1 Burkholderia sp. BCC1985 | reverse complement strand
CCGGCCGACAGCCCGGCCGGGCCGCCGCCGACGATCACGACGTCGTATTCCATCGATTCGCGTGGGCCGTATTGCTGAACGAGTTCGGCCGTACGGCGCGTGCAACGATCTATCGCTTCCATGATGGCGCCCAGTTCAGAACTGGTCTTCCGACAGGGTCAGGATGCCTTCCCCGCCCTTCACGCTGACGATCGATGCGCTCAACCCCAGCGCCTGCGGCAGGATGAATTCTGCGAAGCACTGCGCGGTAGCGATCTTGGCGCCGTAGAACGACGGATCCTCCGCTTGCTTGTGAAACGCAACCAGCATTGCACGCGCCATCTGCCACCCGCTCAGCACGATGCCGGCCAGCTTCAGATACGACACGCTACCGGCGAATACGCCATTGGGATCGCGCTTCGTATTCGCAACGACATGCTCGACCGCCGTCTTCAGCGCCTGTGCACCCGCCTCGAGATGTCGACGCATCGACTCGAATGGCGCGCCTTGCACGGCCGCAAGCGCGTCGACGGTCTTGCCGATCTCGGCGAGCAGTGCCGAGGCCACCGCGCCGCCGTCACGCAACGTCTTGCGTCCCACGAGGTCGTTCGCCTGGATCGCCGTCGTGCCTTCATAGATGGTCAGAATGCGCGCGTCGCGGTAGTACTGTGCCGCACCCGTTTCCTCGATGAAACCCATCCCGCCGTGCACCTGCACACCCAGGCTTGTCGCTTCCAGCGATGCTTCCGTACTCCAGCCCTTGACGATCGGCACCAGGAACTCGTAGATCGCCTCGTTCCGGGCGCGCGTCGCTTCGTCAGGATGGCCGTGCGCGAGATCGCTATGCGCGGCCGCCACATACGCCAGTGCCCGTGCGCCTTCGGTCAGCGCACGCATCGTGCCGAGCATGCGGCGTACGTCCGGATGATGAATGATCGTTACCGACTCCTTGGCCGACCCGTCCACCGGGCGGCTCTGTACGCGGTCCTTTGCATATTGCACTGCCTGCTGATAGGCGCGGTCGGAGATACCGATGCCCTGCATCCCGACCGAGAACCGCGCTGCGTTCATCATGATGAACATGTATTCGAGGCCGCGATTCTCTTCGCCGACCAGGTAGCCGATCGCGCCGCCGTTATCGCCGTACTGCAGCACCGCCGTCGGGCTCGCCTTGATCCCGAGCTTGTGCTCGATCGACACGCAGTGCACATCGTTGCGCGCGCCCAGCGAGCCGTCGTCGTTGACCAGGAACTTCGGCACGATGAACAGCGAGATGCCCTTCACGCCTTCCGGCGCGCTCGGCGTGCGCGCCAGCACCAGGTGGACGATGTTGTCCGCCATGTCGTGCTCGCCCCACGTGATGAAGATCTTCGTGCCGAACACCTTGTACGATCCGTCGCCCTGCGGCTCGGCGCGCGAGCGCACCAGCGCCAGGTCCGAACCGGCCTGCGGCTCGGTCAGGTTCATCGTGCCGGTCCATTCGCCCGAGATCAGCTTCGGCAGATAGCGTTGCTTTTGCTCGTCGGTACCTGCCGTCAGCAGCGCCTCGATCGCACCGTCGGTCAGCAACGGGCACAGAGCAAAGGCGAGGTTCGATGCATCCAGCATTTCGGCACACGGCGTCGCGAGCAGCTTCGGCAGGCCTTGACCGCCGAATTCAACCGGATGCTTCACGCCTTGCCAGCCGCCTGCCGTAAATTGGCGGAACGCGTCAGCGAAGCCCGGCGATGCCGTCACGGCACCGTCCTTCCAGATCGTCCCGTTCCGGTCGCCCGACACGTTGAGCGGCGCCACGACTTCGCCGCAGAATTTCGCGGACTCCTCGATGACGGCCTGAGCGGTTTCAGCCGTGGCATCTTCGAAGCCCGGCAGCGTGGCGATCTGTTCCAGGTCCGCCAGTTCGTTAATCGCAAAGAGGATGTCTTTGACCGGGGCGATATAGCTCATCGCGCATCTCCACATTTTGTGATGCGTGCAATAACACGCGGGAAGACGCGCTACGGGTCGAGCGCGTCCGAGTGATGCGCTCATCCTAGTCCCCGCCCTGGCTTATCCGGATACCCAAACCTGCCCAATGACTGACAAAACACGCCAAATCAATGCGAATCCTCAAACCTGCGCACAGGTTGACGCGATTTGTCACTTCCGAGACCGATTCGGTCACTGCCGACGGCCCCCCTTCCGAACGCGGATACCCGGTGCGACGATCGGGCTCAGTTGGTTGGCTGTCGCCGACACATACGCACGATGAGCCGATTCGACCGCAATGCGATGGAGATGGAATGGAGAAACTGGCGCCAGGCAATCGCGACAAAGCGCGTCGCGCCCGGCGGCGGCGACTCGTCGCCGCGCAGCACGACAACTGGCATGGAGTGCTACAAGTCATGCGACGGGTAGCCGCACACGGCGCTGTCATCCGCGCGCGTTCGCGGCCGGGCCGGTCGCCTGATATGACAATTGATGCCTCGATTTGCCGGCGGTTCGACGAAGACCTCGCCGCGCGTCGAGCCTCTATGCGCGCGCCCCCCGAAGCTTCAGCGCGATCTCGAGCCGAGCGATCCAGGCGGCGTCGTCGAGTTTCGCACCGGTAATGTTTTCCACACGCTCGAGTCGATGATCCAGCGTGTTCGGGTGGATATCCAGCGCGGCGGCCGTAACCTTGCGGCGTTGCCGGTTCGCAAAGAACGTCTCCAGCGTCGCAATGATTTCCGGCTCTCCCGCCAGTTCCTCAATCAACGACAGCAGGTAGTTCAGCGCGCCGTCATTGCCGCGCACACACTCCTCGAGGACGATGTCCGAATAGCGATGCGCGCGATGCCCTGCATTTGCGCTCTGGCCGAATGCCAGTGCGCGAATCGCCTCCTCCGCGGACGCCGCCCAGCCTTTCGCCCCGATGCTCGCCAGACCGATGCCGACCGACGCGTCGGATGACGCACTGCCGAGCCATGCACCCACGCTGCCCGCGACCCGCCTGTCGCTCGCGCTGGCAGATTCGTCATGGAGGCACGGCGCCCACACGATCAGCCGATCCCGATGCCAGACGTCGAGCAGGCTGTCCCGGGGCGTTTTCAGGTGCCGTGCGACGGCGAGCACCAGTCGGTCGGTCTCCTCCTCCGCATGCAGCGCACTGCGATCCAGGTGCGCAGATTCGATCGCGATTGCGATTCGGCGCATCGTGGGATCGAGCCCCAGCGCCTTGGTGGCCTTGCGGAACGCGTCGTCGTCGACCGTGTGGTTGAAGATGATTTCATGCAGTTGATAACGCAGCGACTCTTTCCAGCGCGCCTGCTGATACTGCTCGTCGAGATAGGCACGCGAGATCAACTGCGCCATCTCGTCGAAAAAATCCATCAGGTACGGCGAGATCACGAAGAACAGCTCGTCGCGCAACTCGTCGCATGCGCTGCCGAGCTCGGCACAACTACGCCACACCTCCCTCACCCCGACGCGAAATGCACGCAGCAGCGACGGCAGCGGAATGCCCTGGTGGACGCGCCGGCGGCCGCACTCCTGGAACACCTCGAGATCCTTGTCCGACGGAAACGAGCCGGTAAATACGGACTCGAACCACAGTCGCTCCGACAACGCGATCGACGCCATGATGTCCTGCCTGACCGCGGCCGACAGATCTTCGTAGCCCTCGATGCGAATCAGGGCCGCATAGGTCCGATCGATCACTTCCGTCGGATTCAGCGTCAATTCCCGAATCTTGTCGCGCATTAGTGCCGACGTTTCCGGAATCTGGACATGTCCTATATGCATCTTTCCTCTTCTTTCGGTTCGGCGGCGCTCGGCCGCCATCGCGGGCTTCCAGGTGCAATCCGGTCGACGCCCCGCGCCGAACGACACCCGTCGCCCGACGGGGCGTTGTGAAAAGTTCCATTCGGAACGCCCAGTTCTCCCATTTCGCCGCCCGGGGGCGACCGGATAACGTTCACAGCAAGCCGATCGGACATTGCGTCCGATTGACGGATATGTCCCCGTGTCACTCGCCAGAGGCCCCATGCAAACCCCCGAGAGTATATTTTCCGGCCTGAAGGTCGTCGATTTCGCCAGCTACATTGCCGGACCGGCAGCGACGACGATTCTTTCAGATTTCGGCGCCACGGTCATCAAAGTGGAGCCGCCCGGCACGGGCGACCCCTATCGGCATTTCTACGCGATCCCGCCGAACCCGATCAGCGAACACAATTACGCGTGGCAACTGACCAACCGCAACAAACGCGGCCTCGCCCTCGACCTCAAGTCGCCCGCCGCTCGCGACATCGTCACCCGCCTCGCCCAATGGGCGGACGTCATCGTCGTCAACTTCCCGCCGAAGATCAAGGAAAAGCTCGGCCTCACCTATGAGGCACTCGCGCCGCTCAACGAGCGCCTCGTCTACGCCGACCTCACCGGCTACGGCACGAAAGGCCCGGAAGCCGACAAGCCCGGCTTCGACATCACCGCCTACTGGGCGCGCACCGGTCTGATGCAGGTCACGCGCGACGGCGATAGCCCGCCGACGCTGCCGGTGCCGGGCATCGGCGATCACGCGACCGCGAGCACGCTGTATTCCGCGATCGTGACAGGCCTTTATCGACGCGAAAAAACCGGCAAGGGCAGCCACGTCAGCACCTCGCTGATCGCCGAAGGCGCATGGGCAGCCGCCGCGTGGATCGAAGGCGGCCTCAATGGCGCGCGCTATCGCGAGCGGCAGGGCCGCAAGTCGCCGCCGAACGCGCTGCTGAACCCGTATCGCACCGCCGACGATCGGTGGCTGCTGGTCGTGCTGCCGGCGAGCAAGGACTGGCCGCTGCTCGTCAACGCAATGCAGTTGCCCGCGCTGCTCGACGATCCGCGCTTCGCCAACGAGGCGGCCCGCGCAGAAAATGCGGCCGCACTCGTCGCGATTCTCGACGAAGCGTTTGCCCGGCAGCCGCTCGAGTACTGGAAGAAGACCTTCGACGCAGGCCGCGTGATCTACGGCGTCGTCCAGATTGCGGACGAAATCATCAACGACCGGCAAATGTACGAGAACGACATCTTCGTGCCGCTCGCCGAGCCGACCGGCAAAGCGACGCACACGGTGAACAGCCCCGTCCAGGTCGCGGGCGTGCAGAAGGTCTCGCCCGGGCCTGCACCGCAGCTCGGCGAACACAGCGATAGCGTGCTCGCCGATCTCGGTTACGGCGCCGACGAAATCGCCCGACTGCTGGCCGAAGGCGTCGTATCGAAGCACGGCACGAGCGCATGACGCGTCAGCCGTTCGACTCTCCCTCGAATTGACAGGACAACAAAGTGACCGAACAGGAATTGCTTGAACAGGCCTATGCGATGCCGCTCGTCGGCCCGGCCTACGCGAAGCCGCCGTATCGCTTCGTCGATCGCGAATTCATCATCATCACGTATCGGACCGATCCCGCCGCGCTCGAGCGGCTCGTTCCCGCGCCGCTGAAGATCGTCGAACCGATCGTGAAGTACGAATTCATCAAGATGCCTGACTCGTCGGGGCTCGGCTCCTACACCGAGTCGGGCCAGGTCATCCCCGTGACGCTCGACGGCGTGGCGGGCGGCTACACCCACGCGATGTACCTCGACAACCTGCCTGGTATTGCGGCGGGACGCGAGCTCCTCGGCTTTCCGAAGACCCTCGCGCAGCCGAAGCTCGAGGTGCGCAGCGATACGCTCGTCGGCACGCTCGACTACAACGGCGTGCGCGTCGCGACGGCCACGATGGGCTACAAGTATCAGGCGCTCGACACGGAAGAAGTCCGCCGTTCACTCGACGGCCCCGGCTATCTGCTGAAGATCATTCCGCACGTCGATGGCAAGCCGCGCATCTGCGAGCTGGTCAAGTACCGGCTGAGCGACCTAGTCGTCAAGGGTGCATGGACGGGCCCCGCCACGCTCGAGTTGCATCCGCACTGCTTTGCGCCCGTCGCGCAGCTGCCGGTGCTCGAGGTGCTTTCGGCGACGCACATCCTCACGGATCTCACCCTGGGTGCAGGTGAAGTCGTACACGACTACCTGGCACCGTCGCGTCGTGACCATCGATTCCGTTGATGCCACGACCCGCGTCATCATGAACGACTCTGGAGAGTTGAAGATGTCGAAGCAAATCAAGCGTGTTGCCGTGATCGGCACCGGCGTAATCGGCGCGAGCTGGACCGCGCTCTTTCTCGCGAAGGGTCTGGACGTTGTCGCCACCGATATTGCGCCGGATGCCGAAGCCAAGCTCCGTCAGTATGTCGACAAGGCGTGGCCGGCCCTCGAAAAGTTCGGTCTCGCCCCCGGCGCGTCGCGCGACCGGCTGACGTTCACCGCCGATACGCGGACCGCCATCGCCGGCGCGGACCTCGTCCAGGAAAACGGCCCGGAGCGGATTGCCGTCAAGCAGGCGCTCTATTCGCTGCTGGACGAAACGCTGCCCGCCGACGTGATCATCGCGTCGAGCTCTTCCGGCCTGACGATGAGCGAGATCCAGTCGGCCTGCGAGCGCCATCCCGAGCGCTGCGTGATCGGCCATCCGTTCAATCCGCCGCACCTGATTCCGCTCGTCGAGATCGTCGGCGGCAAGCAGACCTCGCAGGACACTATCGAACGCACCATCGCGTTCTATACGAGCCTCGGCAAGAAAACCATCCGGCTCAACAAGGAAGTGCCCGGCCATGTCGCGAACCGCCTGCAGGCTGCGCTCTGGCGCGAGATCGTCCACCTGGTCGCCACGGACGTCGTGAGCGTCGAGGATGCCGATACTGCGGTGTGCTGGGGACCCGGCTTGCGCTGGGGCGTCATGGGTCCGAACATGCTGTTCCATCTTGGCGGCGGTCAAGGCGGCATCGAACACTTCTTCGACCAGTTCACCGGCCCGATGACCGCATGGTGGGAAGTGCTCGGCTCGCCGCAGATTACAGCGGAAGTGCGGCAGAAAATGACCACCGGCGTTCGGGAAGAAGTGGCTGGCCTGTCGATCGACCAACTGGCCGCGCGCCGCGATGAAGTGCTGCTCGGCCTGCTTGCGCTGCGCTCCGAAGAACGCTGACGCATCCGACAGCCGCCGCGCAGATCGCGGCGGCCTCTTTCCACTCGATCATCGACCCTCATGCAATCTCTTCTGAATCTGTCATACGAAAAGCGCGCTGGCATCGCATACGTCACCGTGAACCGCCCGAAGTCGCTCAACGCACTGAACCATGCAACGCTCGACGAAATTCGCGCGGTCATGGAAGACGCGCGCGACGATTCCGCCATTCACGGCGTGATCCTGACGGGCGCCGGCGACAAGGCGTTCGTTGCCGGCGCGGACATCAGCGAAATCGCCCCGCTCGGCGCCGTCGATGCCGCGACGTTCACGCGTCAGGGACAAACCACGTTCGATCTCATCGAAAACCTGGGCAAGCCGGTCATCGCGGCGATCAACGGCTTTGCGCTCGGTGGCGGCTGCGAGCTTGCGATGGCCTGCACGATCCGTCTTGCGACGGAACGTGCGCACTTCGGGCAACCCGAAGTGAAGCTCGGTGTCATCCCGGGGTTCGGCGGCACGCAACGCCTGCCGCGCCTGATCGGCAAGGGCCGCGCAATGCAGCTGATCCTCACCGCGACCATGATCGACGCTGCCGAAGCCTACAGGATCGGCCTCGTCAACGAGGTGGTGCCGGCCGATGCGCTCCTCGCTCGGGCCGAAGCGCTGCTCGGGCAGATCGTCGCCAACGCGCCGCTCGCGACCCGATTCGCCATTCAGGCCATCAACCGGGGGCTCGACATGAGCCAGGACCAGGGCATGCTCCTGGAAAGCGCACTGTTCTCGATCTGCGCGGCAACCGACGACAAACGAGAAGGTACGTCGGCGTTCCTCGAAAAGCGGGTCGCCAACTTCAGCGCCCGTTGACGCTACCGGGGCGGCACGGCGTTCGCGCGCTCGGCGCCTTCGCCGTCACCGGCCGACGGATCGCTCGGTATTGCGATACGCGGCCGGCGTACTACCCGTCCAGTGACGAAACGCGCGATGAAATGCAGTCGGATTGTCGAACCCGACGTCGTACGCGATTCCCGCGATCGTATCGTTGGAGTGAGTCAGCCGCTGAATCGCGATGTCGCGCCGCACTTCGTCCTTGATGGCCTGAAAAGTCGTGCCTTCGACTTCCAGACGCCGGCCGAGCGTACGCGTCGAATAATTCAGCGCGTGCGCGACCTGATCGATCGTAGGTGTCTCAGGAAGGCAATCCGCCATGTAACGCCAGACCTGGTGGCACACCATCTGGTCCACGAACGTGACAAATATCCAGTCTTCGGGCGCTCGCTTCAGGAACGCCTGAAGATCCGGTTTGCGCTGCCTGATGGGCATCGTGAGATAGTTCGCATCGAAGCGAAGACAGGTCATGGCTTGATCGAACTTCACCGGGCCTGGAAACAGGTAAAGATGATCGCCCGCCTGTGCCGAGCGAGGAAACTGGAAATTCACTTCGACAAGCGGAATCTTCTGGCGAATCAGCCACGATGCGATGCCATGAATCAGCTTCAGCACCAGTTCGCAACCGAGCGCGCTCACACCCGGGCCTTGAGGCTCGATGGTCAATCGAACCATGCCGGTCCTGCCGTCCTGCCTGGATTCGAGTGTGAATTCTTCCAGGAGGATATGAAAGAACTGCGTGAGTCGATATAGCGCGACCTCGAGCCGGGGCGCGTCCAGCAAGCTCAGACAGAGAAATTTGAGCGTGCCCTTTCTCAATCGTCGGCTGAAAATACCCGGCATTTCGTCGTCCAGCTCACTGGCCAGCAGACGGTAGAGCGTGGAGAATTGCTCCTGCGTCACACGGGCCCCTGGCTTGCCAAGCAACTCGTGTGGAATGCCCGACAGCTCGGCCAGTCTGGCAATCGTCTCCCGCTCGGCGCCGGAAAGGAAGCCGTTCACGACGGTAATGGGAACGGTGGCGGTCAGTGGATTCAAGTCGGCTACCCGCAATGTCGAAGGAAGGCCATGCTGTCGTGTGCGCTGCTCACAGCGCGCTCGCGTACCGCGCATCTGCGCCGGCATCCACGCCTTCCACTGGTCTTGCTGGCTCGCCGTCGGCTCCCGGCCCGGCATACGCCGCAAACGTCTGCTCGTCGCGTGCCAGCATCGACGGCAACGTGTCACGCATCAAATCGACCCATGTCCGGATTTTCGCATCCAGATACTGGCGTGACGAGTACAGCACATACACATTCATGTCGTGGGTGCGATAGTGCGGCAGCACACATGCAAGCTGCCCATCGCGCAACCCGGCGACCGCTGAGTAAAGCGGCAGTAGACCGATGCCCATGCCGCTCCGAATCCCCGCCGCCAGCGCATCTGCGTCGTTGACGCGAAAGGCGGGCGTGACCGGCGCGCTCGCCTGTACACCATCCGGGCCGATCAGTTTCCACGCGTCATGCCCAGTCGGCGTCGCGAGCAAACCAAGGCAGGCATGCCTCTCGAGATCCTGGAGCGTGGCCGGCGCACCGTGTGTGTCGACATATCCGCGCGACGCGCACAGGATGCTGAAGGTCGCCCCGAGTCGCTCGGAAACCACGCCGGATTCCGGAAGATGGCGTTCGAGCGCGATCGACACGTCCAGGCCCTCTCCAATCAGGTCGGGCCGCCGCCGGGTCGTCAGCAAGTCGATCCTGACCTCTGGAAAACGTTGCCGATAGCCTGCGACGAGCGACATCACATAGTGCCGGTCCAACCCGTTCGCGCAATGCAGCTTCAGCTTTCCGGACGGCCGCGCATGGGCGTCGCACGTCTCTGCCTCTGCCTGTTCGAGGTAGGCGAGTATCTGGTCGCATCGCCGCCAGTATCGTTCGCCGGCCTCGGTCAACGAGACGCGGCGCGTCGTCCGGTTCAACAATCGGACCGTCAGGTGCCGTTCGAGATCCGACACCACGCGTGAAATCCGCGTGGTGCTTATGCCGAGTTGCCGGGCCGCCGCCGAAAATCCGCCGGCGTTGACCACGCCAACGAACAGGCGCATGTGTTGAAGCGTGACCATGGTTTCTTCCGTTTGGAATAAACGGAATTTTTGCACGGGAATCCTGATCGATTGCCCGCAACGTTCGCAAAATTTCGTTACGTATCGCTTTGTCGTTTTGCACAATTCCGGTTGTGCGAAAGTGCTCGATTCCCCGCACCGCCTTCTCGAACTGTGCCGGCAAATCCGTGCCCGTCACCCCTTTGGTTACCGCGCGTCCGACTGCGCCTTGAGAATCGCCTGCGCCCGACTCTTGACGTCCAGCTTCAGATAAAGGTTCTTCAGGTGAAACTTCACCGTGTTCTCGGACAGGAACAGCTTCTCGGATATCTCGCGATTCGACGCTCCGCTGCACAGTAACCGCAGGATTTCATCTTCTCGCTGCGACAACAGGTTCGACCACGCCGTCTTCTGGACGTTTGCTTTCGGATTTCTCTCTGCACACTCCACGTCATCGAGCATCGCCGCCAACTCCGCGCCCTCGTCGAACAACGCACGCGTACAGCCGCCCGCCCGAGCGGCGTCCTGCGCACCTTGCAACGTGCGCAGCGCCAGCCGCGTGTGCCCTTGCCGATGCTGAACCAGCGCCTGCAATACCTGCAGCTTGACAGACAGGAGCGGTCGCGCCGGCACGATGCCGAGCGCCGACTTCAGCAATTCGGAGGCCCGGTCGAGCTGCTGCTGCGACAACGCAAGCCGGATGCGGCCAAGCAGCGGGCCGCTCAGCATCTCCGTCACCGGAATCCATGCTGGATCCGGCGATGCGGCATCGCCCGATACCTGCGACAGCAACGCATCGATGCGCGTCGTCTCGCCGCTGCGCCCCGCAAGATACAGACGCTCCCACACAATCATCTCCCGCACGCTCGACCAACGATTGTGAAAGCTCAGACGCTCGAGCGTGTCGAGCGCGTCGCGCGCCTGAAGCATCCGGCCGCGCGCGGCATGCACGCGCGCGATCGACACCATCGACAACGCGACGAATTCCGGCACCGTCGCGAGTGCGATATCCTCGCCGAACTGCGCGGAGAGTCGCTCAACCGTGTCAAACTGGTCTGCCTCGTAACAGGCCCAGATGCGCGACGCCGCCAGCGCCGCGGCCGACATGCCCCGGTTCACGTACGGACTGCCCGCGTCGCGTCGCATGCCGCGAGTCGCATGCGGAGCATCGGTAGCCAGCCGCGGCTGCGCGCTCATCACCTGCAGGATGCAGCGCAACGCGAGCGTATAGCCATGACTGAACGCGGCCTGTGCATGATCGTTGTGGCTGTTCGCCAGCACCAGCAGGTGATGGGCCCGTTCGTCCTCCCACTCGGCCATCGCGCTGAACGCAAGGAGATTGGCCGCCGCGCCGAGCTCGAAGGCCTCGAACAGGCCGGACGCCGGCTGACGCAGCGCAGGCACGTCGGCGAGCCGCGCCGCGCCGCGCAGGTCGTTCCCGAATAGCAACGCCATCGCGAGCACGACGTCGGCGCCGTGCCCGTCGCGCGTTTCGGCAAGATATGACAGCAGCGGATGGGTCGGCCCGCCGCGCCGCAGGAACACCAGCGCCCACGCGATCTTCACCGCGAGGCTCCGGCAGCCGAGCACCTCCTGCAACGGCAGCCGGTCGAACCAGTATGCGACCGTCACCAACTCGGCACCCTCGACGAGCCGGGACGCCCAGTCGTCCAGCGTCGTGATCGCGAGCGGATACTCCCGTGCCTCGACCGCATGGAACATCGCCTCTTCCGGCACGCCATGGCGCACGTACCAGTGCGCGGCGCGGCGGTGCACGTCGATCACGCGCGCCGCATCCTCATGCGTGAGCCGATCGGACAGGAAGCGGGCGAACAGCCCGTGATAGCGATACCATCCCGGACTGCCGTCCAGCGCCTCCACGAACAACCCGTCGCGCTCGAGCTGCCGCAGCACCGCGTCCGCGTGCTCGAACCCGGTCACTTCCTCGCAGAGCGAGCCGTTCAGGCGCCGCAATGGCGACGTTTTCAGCAGGAACGTCCGCACGTCGGGCGGCTGTAGCGCGAGCGTATTCTCCGACAGGTAGCGAACCAGCTCGAGCGGCGTGCAGTCGCGCATCTCGTCAAGCGCATCCCGGATCTCGTCGCGCGCAAGCGCCAGCTTGAACAGTTGGAGCCCCGCCGGCCATCCCTCGGTGCGCGACTGGATGAACGCCTCCGTTTCCGCATCGATCGTGTCGGCGGCATCCGCGAGGAACACGGCCGCTTCGTCCGTCGAGAAACGCAGATCCTCCATCCGCAACACGAGCGCCTCTTCGGCAACCTGCAACGCGCTCACGCCGACGTCCGGCAGGTTGCGAGATCCGATGTAAACGCGACAGCGCCCGGGCAGCGCATCCAGCAGATCGCGAAAGAAATGCAGAATCGCCGGCTCGTGAATCCACTGGAAATCGTCGATGCAGATGCCGATCGGACCGTCGATCCGCGCGAGCTGGTCGAACACCCAGTCGAGCATGTTGTCGGACGGGCGCACCGGCTGCCCGGTCGCAGCCACGCCGGCCTCCTCGACCATCTGCGCGATCAGCGAGATGAAATACGCTTCGAAACGGCGCGGATCGTTATCGTTCTCGTCGAGTGCGAGCCACGCCATCGTCCAGCGCTTCGCGCGCCCTGCCTCCATGATCTGCTGCAGCAGCGTCGACTTGCCGCTGCCGAGCGGGGCCTGCAGGATCACGATGTGCGGCACGCCGAGCCCCGTCACGCGATCGAGCAACGCGCGCCGGACGATCGCGCCGCGACGCGCGACGGGCGGAAAGAACTTGTGTTCGCGCAAGTCCGCGCCGTGGCGGCGTGGCCTGCGTCGCGTCGAATTCGGGGAAGCAGTCACAATCGTCCGGATGGCGTGGAAGAGAAGGCATCGTGCCTCAATCGCGAAGCCGCTTCAAGCATCGCCGGCCGCCGGCTCCGCCGCACGCTCGTCCGGCAGCGGCGGCGTCCAGCCCCCGACACGCGAAAATGCCGAGAATGCCGCGAACGGATTGCAGCAGAACGGGCGCAGGCAGCCTGCATCGTGCGACGTTCCGTCGTCTCGGCTATCGCCCCCCGCCGCCCGCGCACCGGTTACGAGCGACTCCGTCATCGCGGCACCGTGCCGGCAAAAGCAACGTATGCGTCGAGCGCCGCCGGATTGGCCATCGCATCTCGACTCGCCGCGCTTTCGACGCGCTGCCCCATCAGGATCTTGCGCACCGGCACCTCCATCTTCTTGCCGGTCAGCGTGTACGGAATCTGCTCCATCGCAACCATCACGTCCGGCACGTGGCGCGGGCTGCACAGCGTGCGCAGCCGCTCCGCGATCCGCGCGCGCAGCGCATCGTCGAGCGCCCCGCCGTCGCGCAGGCGCAGAAACAGCGGCATGAAGTAGCGGCCACCGGGCAATTCACAGCAGACGACGAGACTGTCAGCCACGGCTTCGATCTCCTCGACGACGCGATAGATTTCCGCCGAGCCGATGCGCACGCCGTGGCGATTCAGCGTCGAATCGGCCCGCCCATAGATGTAGCAACCGCCGTGCGGCACGATCTTCATGAAATCGCCGTGCCGCCACACGCCGGGGAAGTAGTCGAAATAGGACTCCCGATAACGCGTGCCGCCGTCGTCGTTCCAGAAATAGATCGGCATGGAGGGCGCCGGCCGCGTGACGACGAGCTCACCGATCTCGTCGACGACCGGCTGGCCTGCGTCGTTCCACACGTCGACCGCCATGCCGAGCATACGCGCCTGAATCTCCCCCGCCCGCACCGGCAGCAGCGGCACGGCACCGACGAGCCCGCTGCACAGCTCGGTGCCGCCAGACTGCGACGTAACCCACAAATCCGGCTTCACGCAGCGATAGAACCACGAGAATGTTTCCGGCGTGCTCGGCGCACCGCTCAGGATCACGCTCCTGACGCGCGACAGGTCGAATTCGCGACCGGGCTCGAGGCCGGCCTTCTCCATCATCTGTACGAACGTCGGGCTGCCACCGAAGCAGGTCGCCCCCGCATCGGCGGCAAGCTGCCACAGGCAACCCGGCCCACCATGCATCGGGCTGCCATCGTAGAGCACCGCAGCCGCGCCCGTCATCAGCGACGCAACCAACAGGTTCCACATCATCCAGCCGGTCGTGCTGTAGAAGAACATCACGTCGCCGGCGTGCAGATCCATGTGCAGGTGCATCAGCTTCAAATGCTCGACGAGGATGCCGACGTGGCTGTGGACGATCGCCTTCGGCAAACCGGTCGTTCCCGACGAGAACACGATCCAGAGCGGATGATCGGGACCCACGCGTTCGAAGCGGAATGCGTCGGGCGGCACGTCGGGGCCGTCCAGAAGCGCGTGCCACGGATGCGTCGCGCACGGCAGTGTCGCAGCGCCGTCCGGCAGCACATCGGTGCCGGACGACAGCCATACGAGCGTCTCCAGCGACGGCAGCGCGCGCGCGATCTGCAACGCTTCCTCCGTGCGATCGAACATCCGGCCGCCGAAGCTGTAGCGATCGGCCGTGATCAGCACCTTCGGCTCGATCTGCCGGAAGCGGTCGACCACCGTACGCACGCCGAAATCGATCGCAGCCGACGACCATACTGCTCCGATGCTGGTGGCGGCGAGCATCGCGACCGCGCATTCGGGCACGTTCGGCAGATACGCGACGACGCGGTCGCCGGGCTGCACGCCCATCTCGCGCAAGCGTGTCGCAACGCGCCGCACCTGGCCGGCGAGCTCGACCAGCGACAGCGTGCGCAGCGGTTGCGTTTCGCTCGCGTAATGGAACGCCGGCTGCGCCGCGTCCGCATGCGCGGCATGCTGCAGCACGTGTTCCGCGTAGTTCACGCGTGCATCGGGAAACCAGCGCGTGTGCGGCATCGGCGCGCCGTCAGTCACGCGACGCGCCGACCCGTCGAACTGCACGTCGAACCACTGCCAGATCGACGACCAGAACGCGTCCGGCTCACCGGTCGACCAGCGCCACAGCGCATCGTAGTCGGCAAACGCCAGGGCTCGATCGGCCGCGAGCCAGTCCATAAAGCGCGCCAGATTGGAACCGCGCATGAACGCGTCATCCGGCGTCCACATCAGTTCGCCTTCGTTCGTCATGTCAATGCCTTTCACGTAAGCGCGCAATGCGCGCGAGGACCGTTTCGGGATGTGCCAACGCGGGAATTTCCGCGACGTCGAATGTGTCGGGGCCCGCTGCCGGCAAATCGTCTTCGCCGAACCAGAACGCCGCGGGCACAACGACTCCGGTCGGCCCCGGGCCGCACGTCGCCGGCGCGATCGCGAAGTCCGGCGCCGCAGCACCCGTGAAGGCGACCGAAGCCGGAATCCGCAGCCCCCATTCCCAGCCATAATGCCGCGCGACGTTCGCGACCGGCTGAAGCAGTTCCAGCCCATGCGCGGCGACGTCGGCATCCCATCGGAGCGATTCGCGCATCAGAACTGCGTCCACTCCGGCGGTCGCGAAAGTGCGCAGGAAATCCGCCACGCACGCCGCCGCCGCGTCGGCCGCGTCTTCGTCGACTTCGACGCACGGCGTGCCGCTTGCGAAGGCGAATGCGCGCGCCGCCCAGTCGCGCGGCGACGGCAAATCCAGCACAAAGATCGCGTCGGGCAACGCGGCGCGCAGCGCGACCGCCAGCGCCGCCACGTGCGTACGCACCGGCTCGCTTGACAGATACGTTTTCAGCGGCAGATGCGCGCGCTTCGTCTTGCTCGTCATCTCGGCGGCAAGCGCCGCATCGCGTGTGAGCCATGCGTCGGCCACCTCCGCGAGCGGCAGCGTGAGCACGTCCGGGCGCAGCAGGCCATGCGCGTGCCGCGCCCACGCCACGCACGCGGCACTGTCGAGCCACGGTGGCGCGTCACCCGTAAGCAGCGGCGCGCTATAGCCGGCGTGATCGAGCCATAGCAGCCGACGCACGCGGCTGGCTTGTATCAATCCGGGCATGACGACGCCTCCGTGTTCAATGCGTCGAGACGCGCTTCCAGTTCCGCGATTCGCACGTCCTTCGGATCGAGCATGTAAGCGCCCTGAAGCTGGTCGGCCGGCATCGTGACGCGCTGGCCCAGCGTCGTCGCGTAGATCTCCGCGTTGTCGCTCCAGCTCCCGAAGTACGGCAACGACGCAGGCGGCTCGGGCGTCACCCATTCCGCGCAGAACGCATCGAACGGCCGGGCACGGGCAATACGCGCAAGCCGCTCGGCAGCCCGTGCGTCGGCGGTCGCCTCGACGTCCACGACCAGCGTCTGCTCGTCGTAGACGACCTTGTAGATGTCGCGTGCATTCTCGTGCGACATCAGTTCCTCGCGCAGATCCTTCATCACGAGCGCCGGATCGCGTTCGAGCACGTCGCCGTAACCGCCGCCCGAGCCCTGGCAGATCATGTAGATCTCGCCTTCGTTACAGATCTCGAACGTCATGCCCATGTCGTGGCTGCTGTACTTCGCGCCTGGAATCGGGCGGTTGTTCATCAGGTCGACGATGTCGAACGCATCGACGGCTTTCGGATTTTCCTCCAGCACCTTGAAGATGTTGATGCCCTTGATCTTCATCAGCTGATAGCTCGGGCACGAATAGCCGCCGAACAGCCCCTGCGCGGACGGAAACTTTGAACCCTCGCAGCCGGTCATGAAGCCCCACAGCCCCGACCCGCGAGCGGTCGCGATCTGCTCGTAGCCCATCCCGCCGCGATACTTGCCCCAGCCGATCCGGTCCTTCGCGAGCCGCTGCGCGCCGAGGCGGATGATCGGCGTATCCTCTTCCGCGATCTCGTGCTCGCCGGTATCGCACATGAAGCCGAACACGGGCGAGATCGAATGTTCGCCGTCCGCATGGCTGCGCGCACCTTGCCCGTTGCCGTTGATGTCCGCGCAGAAATTGCCTGTCACGTCGCCGTGTTGCGTGAGGCCGCCGTAGATGAACGTCGCTGCCTGATCGTATTGCGACGCGATCACCGCGGAGTAGCGATGCGGAAGACTATAGCTGAGCTTGTTCATCGGGATCGTCCAGACCACGCAGCCCTTGAACAGCGGCATCAGGCTCATCGCCTGTGGCATCTCGCCCTCGGCGTCGAGGATGGAGTTGCGATCGGTGATGATCTCGATCGGCGACAGCACGGCCATCGTGTGCGGCAGATCCGGCCAGATGTTCTGCAACAGCCCGGTACACAGCGCCGCCTTGAAAGATGCGATGTTGGTGTTCACCGAGCGGTTCAGGAACTGCGGTGCCGAGCCGCGAAAATCCATGATCATCCGGTCGCCCTTCACGGTGATCGCACAGGAGATTTTCTGCAGCGCGTTCTCGCGCAGGCTCGAATCCATGAACTGCAGCACGCGCGTCGTGCCGTCGGGCAGCTCGCGAATCCGCCGACGCATCTCCGTTTCGACGTCTTCCAGATGCGAGCGCAGCGTGCCGATCAGCGCATCGCGGCCATACTGATCGAGCAATGCGATGATCCGGTCGCGCAGCCGAAGCACCGCATGCAGCTTGACCTTCATGTCTTCGAGCTGCAGCCGCGGATCGCGCACCGAGTTCTGCAGGAACGTGACGAGATCGCGCTTCAGCTCGAAATTCTCGACGATCTTGAACGGCGGCATCTTGATGCCTTCGTCGTACTTGCTCTCCGCCTTTGCGGGCAACCCGCCCGGCTCGGTCGAGCCGTTTTCGCCCTCGTGAATCGTCGACGACAGCCAGCAGACCAGTTCGCCCTTGTAGAACAGCGGCATCATCATCGACTGGTCGGTGTTGTGAATGCCGCCATAGCGCGCGTCATTGTGGATGAACCCGTCGCCGTCCTTCACGCCGACGGTCGGATCGTCGGTCCAGTTCTTGATGATGAAGCGGATTGGGTAGAAGCAGCACGCGGCGAACGCGATAATCCCGTGCGGCGCGATCATCGACAGGTCGCCCTGTGCTGTGTAGATCGCGGTCACGAGGTCGCCCCATTTCGCACCCGGCGCCGCCCCCATCTGGTTCACCATCGTGAACGCCTCGGACAGCGCCGAGTTGATCAATCCGCGTACATGGTGAACCTGGTGCGGATCGACGCCCTGCTCCAGCACTTCCTGCTCGGCCTTCGAGCGCGGCAGGATGCTGTGGTTGCGCATGATCTCCGGATCCGGCCCGAGGAACAGCGTGTTGTCGGCGATGAACTTGTCGAGCAGTGCCCGGTCTTCCGCATTGATGTCGTTTTGCATGTCGAACTCCTTGCTTACTTGCGCAGGAACCACGCGCCGCCCTGGGCCGTCGCCTGGTAGATCCATCCCGGTTCGACGAGGAACGTCGTCGCGCGTGTGGTGATGACGGCCGGCCCTTCGATCCGCGTACGCTCGGCGCGCGCGCGGTCGTCGTAGATTGCGGTGCGCAGCGGCCCGTCGTGTCCGACGAAGTGGCAGTCGCGATGACCGACCGGCTCCGGCGGCGGCAGCGGATCGTCACTGACCGTCAGCTTCGCGAACTTCACCGACGGCTGTTCGACATACGCGCACACACGTAGCGTATTGATCCGCACGCCCGTCTCGGGGCTCTGGGAGCCCTCGCCGAAGCGCGAGCCGTAGCTTTCATGGAACAGCTCCATCAGGGTCAGCACGTCACGCTGGCTCTTCAGCCGCGACAGCGGCGTCACCACCGCCGTCTGCACGCGCTGGTTGCCGTAGCGCATGTCCAGTTCGAGCCGGTAGCGGATCTGCGCCGGATCCATGCCCTGCCGTTCGAGATCCTCGCGCCCGCGCCGCTCCAATTCCTCGACACCGCGGTTGAACGCGTCGAAATCCGCGAAGAACGATTTCGTGTTCGGATTGAACAGCACGGTCCACGTATTCATCTCGTGAATGTGCATCTGGTTCACCGTGCCGGCGCCGCACGCGGAGAAGGTCGACGAATACGGCGGTGCGAGGACACGACTGATGCCGAGCGCGGCCGCGATCCCGCACGCGTGCAGCGGGCCGTTGCCGCCGTACGCGAGCACCGTGAAATCCTTCGGCTCGTAGCCGCGCGTGCGCAGCTCGGTCGCGATCCCGTTCGCCATCGACGCGTCGACCTGCTTCTTGATCAGCTTCGCGGTCTCGATCACGTCGAGATCCAGCTCGTCGCACAGGTCGTCCTGCATCGCCTGCTTTGCGCGACGCGGGTTCAGCGGGATGCGGCCGTTTGCATAGTTTTCCGGCTCGAGATAGCCGAGGAGCAAGTCTGCATCGGTGACGGTCGGATGCTGGCCGCCGCGGTCGTAGCAGGCCGGCCCGGGGTCGGAGCCGGCCGATTGCGGACCGATCTCGACGGTCTTGTACATGCGCTCGTAACGCGCGATCGAGCCGCCGCCCGCGCCAAGCGCGACGAGATGCACCATCGGCACGCTGACGAGCCAGCGATCGATCACCGGGTTGAAATCGTAGAATTTCTGCCCGCCGCTCACGACAATCCCGATGTCGAAACTGGTGCCGCCCATGTCGGTCGCGACGACGTTGCCGAGCTCTGCGGCGGCGGCCAGGTATTCGCTCGCGGCGATCCCCGACACGGGTCCCGAATGGACCGTCTGCAGCGCATCGGTCGAGTTCAGTTGCGCCATCCCGCCCGAGTTGTGATTCACCAGCATGGGCTTCGCGTAGCCCTGCTGGCGCAGGTTCAGTTCCAGCGTGCCGAGCCCGTGATACATGATCTGATGCAGGAACGCATCGATGATCGACGACGTCGCTCGCGAGTATTCGCCCTTTCGCCCGACAACCTGATGCGACAGCAGCATCGGAATCGCGCCGAGCATGTGAGCCGGATATTCATCGAGGAAAATTTCGCGCACACGCAGTTCATGCACGGGATTCACCACGCTGTTCGTGAACATCACGACGAGCGCCTGTGCGCCGGCATCGACGAGTTCGCGAATGCGCAGCCGCACGTCGTCCTCGTCGAGCGTCCAGAATACCTGGCCTGCATAGTCGATACGCTCGCGCACCTCTCGGATCAGCGGAATCGGAACGAGCGGATCCGGCCGCGCGGCATTCGGAATATCCATCTGCTCGTGCTCGGACAGTCCTTCGCCGTACCCGCGCGCCCGGGACAACGGCACCGTGTGCTTGAAGCCTGTGGTGACGAGCAAGCCGACCCGCGGCCCCTTGCGCTCGATCAGCGCATTGGTACCGAGCGTCGTCGCATAACGCACGGAATCGACTTCGGACAAAAGCTGCGTCGGCGTCAGTTCGAGCTGGCGACACGCGTCCGCGAGCGAGTCGTTGAAGCCGACCGCGAGATTGTGACGAGTGGTCAGCGATTTGCCCTCGACGCACTGCTCGCCCCACGCGACGAAGCAATCCGTGAAGGTGCCGCCGATGTCGACGGAAACACGTTTCATGAGCGATTCTCCCCGTATCTCAAGTAGACGATTCATCGGCGGCACCGGCGAGCGCATGCCGATGATGCGCGGCCGCATGCAGCGCGCGCTGCAGCTTCACGCGTTCGAGCGCGAGGTCGGGTGCCTGCGCGGGCTCGATCATCTCCGGCCGGTCCTTCCATTGCGCCTTCAGCGCGTCGATGTCGAGTTCGATGTCGTACAGCGGCGGATGACCCGGCGGCAGATACTCGGCTTCGACCAGAACACCGCACTCCGGACAGTAGTACTCGAGAATCCGGCACCAGTCCGGATCGGGTGAATAGGTGCGCTCGTACAGCGCCGGATCGAGCAGCGGCTTGTGGATCTCACGCGGGTCGCGATCGTGGACGAGCAGCCCACGCTTGTAGTTGTCGCGTGCGCTACCGTGCGCATGACCACAACGCCGGCATTCCCACTGTTCCGCATCCAGGTCGATGCGCAGGGTTTCAGTAATCAGAACCTTCATTATTCGCTCTCCTTGCCGCTGCTGAGCAGGATGTCTCCGGTGGAGTTGATTTCGAAGTGCCAGCCCGCGTCGATGCGCCCGGTGAAGAAGTCCTCCTCGAGCACGGCCGGGCCAGCCGCATACACCGCGACGCCCTTCGGCTGATCTTCCACGCGATACAGCGGCAGTTCCGCTTCGCGGCCATCGACAACCACCACACGCGTGCCACGCGCGATCGCTGCCTGCTGGCCACCCTCGCCGAACCGGCCGTCGAGCGCCGCCTGCGGCATACGCTTGATCGCCGTAAGTGTCACCGACAGCGTGGCGCCCGGCGCGACGCCCGGCGGCAACGCCGGGCCCGTCAGCGCGTGTTCGACCGTCTTGCCGTCGGCGCCGGTGGCCTCGAGCGTGTAGATCAGCCGACAGTCTTCGACTGCCGCACCTTCGCCGAACATCGCTCGCGATGCTTGCGTGAGCAACACATCCATCGTCACGGCGAGCGCGTCGCCGGTCGTGTCGGTCAGCGGCGCCGAGAAGCTATGGCCCACATCCGAAAAGCCGATTCCGTATGCGGAGAACACTGCCGCCAGCCCGGGAATCAACACGCGCTTCACGCCGATTGCGTCCGCGACCCGGCACGCGACGAACGCGCCCGCGCCGCCGAACGCAGCGAGCGTCGTATCGGCGCGAATTTCCGTGTACGCAACGAGGCTGTCGGCGACCTTCTTCACCCACGCAGCTTCCATCGCGGCGAGTGCCTCCTTGTCGCTCATCTTCATCGGATCGGCGACGTGCGCATGAATGGCCTGCCGTGCGCGCTCCTTGTCGAGGTGCAGCTTGCCGCCAAAGAACGACGCCGGATCGAGCAATCCCGCCAGCGCAAACGCATCGGTGATCGTCGCCCGGGTACCGCCCAGGCCGAAGCATGCTGGCCCCGGCGCGCTGCCGACGCTCTCCGGTCCAACCACGATCCTGTCGCCGTCTGCGCGCAGGATCGAACTGCCGCCTACGCCGGCGCTGACTACGTCGCACAGCGCGAACGATGTCGCCACGCCCTCGACGTTGCCATACCGATTCGCGCGTACGCCGTGCTCGTCGACAATGCCGATGTCGGTCGTCGTGCCGCCGATATCCATCGACAACAGGTGTGTCAGTCCGTAGTGCGCGGCCAGCACGCGCGCGCCTTCCATCCCGCCGCGCGGGCCCGAACTGTAGGTCTTCAGCGCGATCGTCTTCGCGACGCGGCCCGCATGGCCGTCGTTGCGGAACACCAGCAACGGACTTTGCGCTCGCGCGTCGCGCAGTTTCTGCTCGGCGCTGTACAGGAAGCGCTCCATCGCCGGATGCAGGAATGCGTTGAACAGCGCGGTCCACGTGCGGCGCACGTCGTCAGCATCGTCGGCGACTTCGTGCGCATACAGGATCGGAAGCGCGCCGAGCAGGTGCGGCGGAAAACTGCGCAGCAGCCGGCTCTTCAGCCGCTGTTCGAGCTCCGCACGCCGCGGGCCGCCGATCGCCACGACCAGCCGGTTCGCGCCCGCCGCCGCGAGCTCGCCGACGATACGGACGATCTCCGCTTCGGACGGCTCGCTGCCCAGCGAAACCGTGCGCTCGCCGATCACCGTGTCGAACAGGCTCGCCGCACCGTCCGCGTCGCGAACCCGATCGGCCGTCAGCGTGCCGCCAACCACCAGGCCGAGCCGCGGCCCCTTGCGTTCGACCAGCGCGTTGGTACCCTGCGTCGTCGAATAGCGGATTGCCGCCGTCGACAGCAGCAGCGCCTCGAGATCCTCGCGTCCGTAGATTGCTTCGGATGCTTTACGCAATCCGTCGAACAGACATTGCGACAGATCGTGCGGCGTCGTGAGCGTCTTCGTGCGCACCACCTTGTCGCTGTCCATCACGCAAATATCGGTCAGCGTGCCGCCGTTGTCGATGTTGATCAGGCGATGCCGCCCAGGCCCGGCGCTTGCCGAACCCGACCGCACATCGCGCGTGAAATCGGATGAGTGAGTCATGAACTGTCTCGCTGGGTGAAAGGTCGGGTCAGACCTGACGAATCCGCGGTTTCGGCGGGGCGACGGAAAGGTCGAGCGGCACCGGCTGCGCGGCCCGGCGACCACGCAACGGTGAATGGGATGGGTGATACATGTCGTCTCCTGTTGTTGTGTCTGTCGTGAAATTAGTCTAGGTGCCTGCTTGACGCACCACGCCACCCGTCCGGGTAGTCTCGAGATATGGATTGCCCGTATGCGGTGCACGCGTGTATGCGACCTTGTCGGCCAGGCGTGCCGAGTCGCGCCCCGGCGCCGTCGTGCGCGATGCAGTGAAGAGAAAGGAAGATGAGCGGCGTGCATGCGCCGCGACTATGCCTGGCACATCGTGCCGAGCTGCCGGCTCGGATCAATGGCGACGAACGGGCAAAGCTCGTCCGCCGACATCGCGTCGGAGTGACACAGGAAGAGGGACACCGCGCCGAAAATCGGCGCGGCAAGCGGGAAAAGGCGGTGCTATGCGCGGCACGTCACGCGCAGTCCCCACATGGATGCGGCCCGTCACACGACCGAGCCCGCTCGACGTCCGCCGAAGTCGACGGCAACATATCAACCGCACACGTTTCGGATTCGGCGCGTGCCGGTCAGAACAGGTGACGGATGCCAACGGCCGAGCCGAACGTCGAACCCGACGCACCGAACAACGCGTCGTTCGTCGACAGACCGGTATTCATCTTCCCGTGGTTATTGACGAAACCGAACTGTCCGTACAGCAGGGTTGCCTTCGACAGGCTGTAAGTCACGCCGGTCGCAGCCATGATCGAGTGGTTGCCCGTGTCGTTGCCGTCGCTCGTATACCAGACCCCGGCATCCGCATTCACGGCGGGCGTGATCTGATAGCTCAGGCCGCCGCTGTAGACACGGTTGTCGAACGACCCGGAAATCTTGTAGCTGACGAATGACGCCTTCACGGTCAGGTCGCGATACTGATAAGTAGCGCCGATCGTGCGACCAGTAAACGGCACCGTGCTCGGCACCGGTGTCGATGCGGCGGTGCCGCCCGCGTTGCCGTTGTACATGGCAGCGCTGACCAGCAGCGGCCCATACGTATATTTAAGGCTCGCCGAATACTGCCGCCCCGCCTGGAAGTCACCCGCGACGCCGCCGAGCGCGAGCATCGCGGCGCCCTGGAATCCGCCGATCGTCGGGCTCGTATAGGACACCGCGTTCGAATTGAAGATGCCGGTCACAAACACGCTACCGACGTAGATCGGCACGCCGCTGCCGAAGTAAGACACATCGCGCGCATCGGTCGAGATGAGCGACAACACGAACGGCGAGAACTGCACACCGGCCTTCACCGTCCCGTATGGACTGGCGAGCCCCACCCACGCCTGCCGGCCGACATGTTGCCGTTCGAATCCGTAAAGCTGCCTTTCGCGATATCGATCCCGCTTTCGAGCGTGAAGATCGCCTTCACCCCGCCGCCGAGATCCTCGGTACCTTTCAGGCCGAACAGCGACGGAGTCATGCCACCCGTCACCATCGAAAACTGATGGCCAGCGTTCTGCCCGGTCGCGGGATTTACGCTCTTGCTCGTATAGAGAATGCCGGCGTCGACGACGCCGTACAGCGTGACACTGCTTTGCGCACGGGCGGCCGGCATGCCGACAGCAAGGCAAATAAGGGGAGTGACGACGAGGTTGATGGGGGAAAGGACATGCTTCATCTACTACGTCTCCTGATGTTTTTCGAAGTTGGAAGGCGGTGACTCGCCTGCCTATGCCGATGGTTCGCTTCAATGCGCGTCGGTCTGTCATCGAATACGCGGACAAGCGATCGCTCGCCGCGAAATCCTCAGGAAAGCAGTTTAGGGATGGGGGCACGAACGGTCCCTACCCGTTCGGGTAGTCTGGAGCCATGGATTCCCCGGGTCCGATGCGTTAAAGAATGCCTAGACTCTAAGGGTTCGCACTGCCCGGGACCTCCAGTCGGTTCGGGACCGCTCAATTGCAGACGTAGCGCGAAATCGCGGCCAAAGCACCAGTAGAAGCGAAGCATCGCGATCCGAAGATCGGCACGACAAGCTGAAGTCGCATCGTCATCAGCATTCGGTCAGAGAGCTGCAAATGCCCAAGTCCAAAATTGAAGTTTTCGACACTACTCGGGATGCGACACGCTTCATGAGCCTTCAGCGGGAAGGTCAAGAAGGGCATGTTTTCGGGCAGCCCACGAGCCATCGCTGGACGATTACCAAACGACTGAAGCTCTTCAAGTCGACCGATTGCCACCTCGGCTTTGTTGCCGTTACCGACAGTGTATGCGTTGCGTACTTTCATCATCTTCCCCATGAAATAGGACTCGACTCACTACTCTCAAGAAAACCTTGCCTACTTTTTTACAATTTCGTATAACGAAATATTTGACAATTAACCAATCATCCCTGCGTAGTGGTATAGCGCCAAATCACCACATGACGAGTGGTTGATGCTCACGACCGGCAGCGAACACGTCTCGGGATCCACGAGCAAGAATCTTGAAAGCTTCCGGTCCGTAAATGATGCTGCGTCGCACCATGTTTTATCCCGTTATCGCAGACTTTGTTGCACTCGAACGGCGGTTCTTACGTTCCCGCAGACTTTGTTGTACGCCCATACTCGCCGCGATCCGCGCGAGCGCCGGCCCGAACGGCGCGTTGCTCGTCGTGAAGAACTACACAGGCGACCGCCTCAATTTCGGGCTGGCCGCCGAACTCGCGCGCGCCGACGGCATTCCGGTGGAGACGGTGATCGTTGCCGACGACGTGTCGCTGCGCGGCCGCGTCGAGCGCGGGCAGCGGCGCGGGATCGCCGGCACCGTGCTGATCCACAAGCTGGCGGGCGCGGCTGCCGCGCGCGGGCTGCCGCTTGTCCGCGTCGCGGCGATCGCACGCGACGCGGCCGCCGACCTCGGCACGATGGGCGTCGCGCTCGACGGCTGCACGATCCCCGGCGCCGACAAGTCGGGCTTCAGCCTCGCCGAACACGAGATCGAGCTCGGCCTCGGCATCCATGGCGAGAAAGGCGTCGAACGCACCGCGCCGATGCCGGCCGACGCGCTCGTCGAGACGCTGCTGTCGAGCATCGTCACCGACCTCGTGCTCGATCGCGGCGAACGCGTCGCATTGTTCGTCAATGGTCTCGGCGCGACCCCGGACATGGAACTGGCGATCGTGCTGCGCGCCGCGTACGACAACCTGAGCCGGCGCGGTATCACCGTCGCGCGCGCATGGGCCGGCACGTTCCTGTCCGCGCTGGACATGCCCGGCTGCTCGATCTCGCTGCTGCGCTTGAACGACGAGCGGATCGCCCTGCTCGACGCGCCGACGCAGGCGCGCGCATGGCCCGGCGGCGGCGCCGTCAACGCGCAGATTCGCGTGGCCGCGGCCGCCGCGCACGACGAGCCGCTGCCGCCGCTCGGTGCAGCCGGTCGCGCATGGGCCGCCCGGCTGCAGCCTGCGCTGCGTGCGGTCGCGCAGGCGTTGATCGACCACGAGGCGACCCTGACGGAACTCGACACGGCCGCCGGCGACGGCGATCTCGGCGCGAGCATGCGGCGCGCCGCTCAGGCGATCCTCGCGTTGCCTGACGCCGCGCACGGCTCGCCGGCCGGTACGCTCGCGGCGCTCGGCGCCGCATTGCGCCGCGCGATCGCCGGCAGTTCGGGACCGTTCTACGCGACCGCGCTGCTGCGCGCGTCGCGGCGCCTCGCCGCGGCGGCCGATACCGCCGAGCCGTCGGCACGCGACTGGGCCGCGGCATTGCGCAGCGCAGCCGATGCAATCGCCGAACTGGGCGGCGCACGCGCCGGCGACCGGACGATGCTCGACGCGCTGCTGCCCGCCGCCGATGCGTTCGACCACGCACTCGACCATGACCGCGACCCCACGAGCGCATGGGCGGCCGCCGTGGACGCCGCGGAACGCGGCGCGCAGCAGACGGCCGGCATGACACCGCGTGCGGGACGGGCGAGCTATCTCGGCGAACGCGCGATCGGCACGCCGGACGGCGGCGCGGTGGCGGTCGCGTACTGGCTGCGCGCGTTGCTGCCGTACGTGCGGTAGACGGGGATCCGGGCGACGCGCCGGCCTCGCGAGCCCGCGTTCGGCGGGCGCGATCCCCCGGTCGGACTGACAAAACCGATAGTTTGCTATCGAATGTTTTTGCTCCTATCATCTCGCCCATGACCAATCTGCACGACCTCCGCCTCGCCGTCAGCAGCCTGCTGGTGCTCACCGCGCGCAAGTGGCGCCGCACGAGCGACGGCGTGCTGACCGCGTACAACGTATCCGAAGCCTGCGCGACGCCGCTGCTGATCGCCGGCCGCCTCGGCGAAGGCGTGCGCCAGGGTACGCTCGCCGAACACGTCGGCATCGAGGGGCCGTCGCTCGTGCGCCTGCTCGACCAGCTGTGCGCGGCCGGCCTCGCACGTCGTGACGAGGATCCGCACGACCGCCGCGCGAAGACGATCTCGCTGACGGCCGCCGGCCGCGCAGTCACCGCGAAGATGGAAGAAGACCTGCGCGTGTTGCGCGGCCAGGTGCTCAAGGGCGTCACGCGCGCCGATCTCGAAGCCACGCTGCGCGTGCTGAACGCGTTCAACGCGGCCGATGCGCAGCATCCGGCGACTCGTCCGTCCCACCCCGCCGATTCCGCGTCATGACCTATCCGAGCCTTCGCGACTGGCTGTTCTCGGGCAAGACGTTCGCCGCGTCGATGCTGGCGCTGTACCTCGGCCTGTATTTCCAGCTGCCGCGCCCTTACTGGGCGATGGCGAGCGTCTACATCGTGTCGAACCCGTTCGTCGGCGCGACGCGCTCGAAGGCGCTGTATCGCGCGCTCGGCACCGCGCTCGGCGCGGCCGCCGCGATCCTGTTCGTGCCGCCGTTCGTCGAGACGCCGTTCCTGTTCAGCGTCATCGTCGCGACATGGTGCGGCACACTGCTCTATCTCGCGATCTCCGACCGCACCGCACGCAGCTACGTGTTCATGCTCGCCGGCTACACGATGCCGCTGGTCGCGCTGCCGACGGTGACCGATCCGTCGACGATCTTCGACGTCGCGATCGCGCGGACCGAGGAAATCGTGCTCGGAATCGTGTGCGCGAGCGTGGTCGGCAGCGCCGTGTTCCCGAACCGGCTCGCGCCGACGCTGATCGAGCGCACCGACGCATGGTTCAAGGACGCCGCGTTCTACGGCCGCGAGACGTTGTCCGGGCATATCGCGGGCAAGGCGCTGTCCGCGTGCCGGCAACGCCTCGCCGCGACCATCACCGGCCTCGAATTCCTGCTGAGCCAGCTGAGCTACGACCATGCGCACCCGCGCGTGCTCGCCCGCGCGCAGGCGCTCGCCGGCCGGATGCAGCTGTTCCTGCCGCTGATGTCGTCGCTCGCCGACCCGCTGATCGCGCTGATGCGCGACCTGCACGTGCGGCCGCCGGCGCTCGACGCGCTGCTCGCCGACGCCGCGAAGTGGTTCGACGCGCCGTTGCCGGCCGTGAAGGCCGGCAGCGACGGCGACATGGCGCACGACCCGGTCGCGGACCACCTGCGCGAACGCATCGCCGCGCTGCAGCCGGCCGACGGCGCGCTGGCGAGCTGGGACGGCGCGCTGCTGTCGAACGCGCTGTGGCGGCTGCGCCAGGTCATCGACATCTGGCAGGACTGCCGCTCGCTGCGCGCGCTGATCGCGAACGAGTCGGGCGTCTGGCAGCCGCGCTACCGGCACTGGCGGCTCGGCGGCACCGAACGCTTCTTCGATCGCGGGATGATGCTGTTCTCGACGCTGACCGTCGTGCTCGCGATCGTGTTCGCGTGCTCGCTGTGGATCTCGTCCGGCTGGCACGACGGTGCCGCGGCCGTCACGCTCGTGGCCGTGTCGTGCAGCTTCTTCGCCGCGCTCGACGAACCGGCGCCGCTGGTGTTCAAGTTCTTCCTGTCGACGGCCGCGAGCGTCGTGTTCGCCGGGCTGTACCTGTTCGTCGTGCTGCCGCACGTGCACGACTTCCCGATGCTCGTGCTGATGTTCGCGGGGCCGTTCATCCTGATCGGCACGCTGCTGCCGCGCCCGCAATTCAACATGGTGACGATGCTCGTCGCGGTGAACACCGCCACCTTCATCAGCATCCAGAGCGCATACGACGCCGACTTCTTCGTGTTCCTGAACAGCAACCTCGCGGGTGTCGCCGGGCTGCTGTTCGCGTACGTATGGACGCGCGCGACGCGGCCGTTCGGCGCGGAGCTCGCGGTGCGGCGCCTGCTGCGCTCGGGCTGGGAGGACGTCGCGCGCTCCGCGTCGACGCAGCCGCTCGACGACCAGCGCAACCATGCGTCGCGCATGCTCGATCGCGTCACGCAGTTGCTGCCGCGCCTCGGCGCGTCGGACGACCACCGCCATCCGTCGATCGAGAGCTTCCGCGACCTGCGCATCGCGCTGAACGCGCTCGACCTGCGCCGCTCGCGCCGCAAGCTGACGGGCGACGTGCCCGACGCGATCGACCGCGTGCTCGCCGGCGTCAACGATCACTACACGCGCTGCGCGGCCGCGAATGCGCGCCAGCCGGCACCGCCCGCGCTGCTCGCATCGATCGACGACGCGCTGCAGCGCGTGGCCGGGCGCAACCTGCCCGGCACTTCCGTCGCGCCGGCGGACGGCGGCACGACGCCGGGCACGCCCGCGGCGCCGGTCACGCCCGCGACGCACCGCCGGCTGCGCGATACGCTGCACGCGCTCGTCGGCCTGCGCCTGTCGCTGTACCCGGCCGCATCCGCGCAGCCGCCGCAAGCCGCACCGGACGGAGCACGCGCATGATCCCGCTTTCCAACCTGTCTTTGCGACCGCGACCATGATCGGCGAAATCGACATCTTCGGCGTATTCGTGCCGGCTCCGCTCGTGCTGATGCTGATCGCCTACCTGATCAACATCGTCGTGCGCGCGCTGCTCGAACGCGTCGGCTTTTACCGCCTCGTCTGGCACCGTTCGATCTTCGACCTCGGCATCTACGTGTTCGTGCTTGCCGCGGTCGTCATCGTGTCTCACCATCTCGTGGCTAGCTAACCGTGAAAAAAACCTGGCTCTCGGCAGGGCAGATCCTGCTCACCCTGATCGTCGTCGTCGTGGCCGCCCTCGTGCTGTGGCGGATCATCAACTACTACATGTTCTCGCCGTGGACACGCGACGGCCACGTGCGCGCCGACGTGATCCAGGTCGCACCCGACGTGGCGGGGCTCATCACCGCGGTGCAGGTCGCCGACAACCAGGAGGTGAAGCGCGGCCAGGTGCTGTTCGTGATCGACCAGGCCCGCTACGCGCTCGCGCAACGGCTGGCCGAAGCGACGCTCGCGCAGCGCCGCGCGACTCTCGCCCAAGCGAAGCGCGAATATGCGCGCAACCAGCAGCTCGGCAACCTGGTCGCCAGCGAACAGGTCGAGGAAAGCCGCACGCGCGTCGAGCAGGGCGAAGCCGCCGTCGCCGACGCGCAGGTGTCGCTCGACACCGCGAAGCTGAACCTGCAGCGCACGACGATCGTGAGTCCCGTCGACGGCTATCTGAACGATCGCGCGCCGCGCGTCGGCGAATACGTGCCGGCCGGCCGCGCGGTGCTGTCGGTCGTCGACCGCAATTCGTTCCGCGTCGACGGCTACTTCGAGGAAACCAAGCTGCGCGGCATCCACATCGGCCAGCCGGTCGACATCGTCGTGATGGGCGAGCCGCGGCCGCTGCGCGGCCACGTGCAGAGCATCGTCGCCGCGATCGAGGATCGCGACCGCACGCAGGGCGCGAACCTGCTGCCGAACGTGAACCCGGCATTCAGCTGGGTGCGGCTCGCGCAGCGCGTGCCGGTGCGCGTCGTGCTCGACGAGGTGCCCGACGACTTCCGGATGATCGCCGGCCGTACCGCGACCGTCGCGATGCGCACCGACACGCGCCGCGACGCTGGCGCCAGGCCGACCGCCGGCGCCTCCGCGGCATCCGCACCCGCGGCCGTCAGCGCGACGGGAGCGTCGCAATGAAGCGGCACGGCCTGCGCCTTGCGGCGGCACTCGCGCCACTCGCGCTCGCACTCGGCGCGTGCAAATCCGTCGGCCCCGACTACAGGCTGCCGCAGCAGGCGTACGTGAATGCGCCGCTCGCGAACCATGCGCTCGACGATGCGAACGGCACGCTCGTGTCGCGCGACGCGGTGCCCGGCAACTGGTGGCAGCTGTACGACGACCGCGTGCTCGACGAACTCGTGCGCAGCGCGCTGAAATCGAATACCGACCTGCGCGTCGCCGCGGCCAACCTCGCGCGTTCGCGCGCGGCGCTGGAAGTCGCGAACGAACAGGGCGGCTTTTCCGGCCGCGCGGAAGCCGCCGTGCAGCGCGCGCAGGAATCGGCCGAACAGTATCTGCTCGAAAACAAGCTGCCGGTCGTGAACGAGGGCGCGGTCGGCATCAGCGTGTCGTACGAGCTCGACCTGTTCGGCAAGCTGCGGCGCGGCGTCGAGGCCGCGCGCGCGGACAGCGAAGCCGTGCAGGCGGCCGCCGACCTCGCGCGCATCACGGTCGTCGCGGACGTCGTGCGCGCCTACGTCGAGTCGTGCTCCGCCGGCGACGAGCTCGCGATCGCGAAGCAGTCGCTCGCGCTGCAGCAGCAGCGCGTGAAGCTGTCGCAGCGGCTGCGCGACGCGGGGCGCGGCAACCAGACCGACGTCACGCGCGGCGTCACGCAGGTGCGCACGCTCGCGGCCGACATCCCGCGTTTCGAAGGCCGCCGCAAGATCGCGCAGTACCAGCTCGCCGCGCTGCTCGCGCGTTCGCCGGCCGACCTGCCGAAGGCTGTCGCCGAATGCGAGCGGCTGCCGAAGCTGCGCCAGCCGATTCCGATCGGCGACGGCGCCGCGCTGCTGCGCCGCCGCCCCGACGTGCGCGAGGCCGAGCGCCAGCTCGCCGCCGCGACCGCGCGGATCGGCGTCGCGACGGCCGCGCTGTATCCGTCGGTCAGCATCGGCGCGTCGGCCGGCTCGGTCGGCGTCGCTGCCGACCTGTTCTCGTCCACCACCAATCGCTGGTCGTTCGGACCACTGATCAGCTGGTCGTTCCCGGTCAACGGCCAGCGCGCGCGCGTGCGCGAGGCTGAAGCCGCGACCGGTGGCGCGCTCGCGCATTTCGACGGCGTCGTGCTGAACGCGCTGCGCGAAACGCAGTCGAGCCTCGCGACCTATGCTGCCGACGTGCAGCGCACCGATGCGCTGCGCACGGCCTACGAATCGGCGCGCAGTTCCGCTGACGAAACGCACCGGCTTTATACGGCCGGCCGCGAGTCGTTCATCTCCGATCTCGATGCGACGCGCACGCTGACGAGCGTGCGCGCGCAGGTCGCCGCGGCCGAGGGCCAGGTCGCCGCCGACCAGGTCAAGCTGTTCCTCGCCCTCGGCGGCGGATGGGAAGGCGACGCTGCGCCCGCTGCGGCGCAGCAGACTTCCGCAGCGGGTACGCCGGCCACGGCGCCGGCCGCCGCAAAGTAAGCGCGCGCGGGGCGGCAGCCGGCGTGCACGACACGTCTGCCGTCCCGCGCCATCGTGCGCGATTTCGCATGTCCGGTATGTCGATGCCGACGTCGCGCGTCGCCTGCATTGCCGGTAAACTCGTCCGCAGTTTCCGTCATTCGCCGGCCGCCCGTCGGGCCGCCCATTTCCCGGAGAGTCATCATGCGAACCAGCGCCCGTAATCAATTCGCCGGCCAGATCGGCGCCGTCAAGCCCGGTGCGGTCAACGACGAAATCACGCTGCGTACCCAGGACGGCCTCGACATCGTCGCGGTGATCACGCATGGCAGCGTCGCATCGCTGGGCCTCGCGGCCGGCACGAAGGCGTTTGCGCTCGTCAAGGCATCGTCGGTGATCGTGATGGTCGACGTCGACAGCAGCAAGGTGTCGGCCCGCAACTGCGTCTCGGGCACCGTGTCGTCGATCGCGAAAGGCGCGGTCAATTCGGAAGTCGTGATCAAGGCGGCGGGCGGCGCCGAGATTGTCGCGATCGTCACCAACGACAGCGTCGATCGTCTCGGCCTCGCGAGCGGCAGGGCCGCGTCCGCCATCTTCAAGGCGTCGAGCGTGATCGTCGGGGTCGAGTGAACGCCCTGTCGACCGCACCGACGATCCGTCGTGCGCCGCGCCCGCAAGCGGCGTGCGACGCTCGACCGGCGCGCGGGCGCACACGATGACGTCCATGCTCGAGCACGCGCATGAGCGCATATTGCAATCGCTGCTGGCCGGGGCGGCCGACGCCGATTCTCCGGATGCACGTCTGTTCGGCACGCTCGTTGCGGCACGCGCATGCCGCAACGAGCTCGCGCTGCTCGGTCTGTCTCCCGCACGGTTGAGCGGCCTGCTTGCCCGCCAGTTTCCGCACCTGGGTTCGGACGATGCCGCCGCGCTCGTGTCGGCGGCCGCCATCGCGCCGCTGCCGACCGCGCACGCGCAGTTCGTCGCGACACTGCACGCGCGGTTGATGCAGGATGCGCATTGCGCCGTCGCACGCGACGATGCCGACTGCGTCGCGACCATCATCGCGCATGCGTGCCTGCGCCCCGATCACCTGTGGCGCGATCTCGGCCTCGACGGACGCGCCGCGGTGTCCGCGCTGCTCGACCGCTATTTCCCCGCGCTCGCCGCACGCAATGTCGCGAACCTGCGCTGGAAGAAATTCCTCGCGCAGGAAGCGGCCGCATCGCTCGGCCTGCCGCCCGGGCCCGCCCCCGGATGCCCGGGCTGCGAGGATTTCGGATTCTGCTTTCCCCCGGGACGATAGTCGCGGCGGCGGTCTGCGCGGCTTGCCGGTGCGCATCGTTTGACCGTTCATGCGCGACATCCGTCCGCACGTTTTCCCGCGCGTTCGTTCGATCGCTGCACCCACTGGAGGAACCGCCTTGACCGACTTTGCGAGTCCCAATCTGCCGTCGCGCGATTTCAAAGTTACGTCGCTTTTCTACGCGAAGCTCGGCTTCGTCGAAACCTGGCGCGACGACGGCTGGATGATCCTGAGACGCGGCGACCTGCTGCTGGAATTCTTTCCGCATCCCGGTCTCGATCCGGCCACGAGCTGGTTCAGCTGCTGCTTCCGGCTCGCCGACGTCGGTGCGTTTTTCGACGCAGTGCTCGCCGCCGGCATTCCCGAGCAAACGACCGGTTGGCCGCGCGTGCATCGGCCGAAACGCGAGGCATGGGGCGGCACCGTCGGCGCGCTGATCGACCCGGACGGGTCGTTGATCCGGTTGATTCAGACGGACGACTGACTCGCTACGGTTCGCCTCATCGATCGACGCGCAAGCCGTGCAGCGGACACGAACGACGGCCCCATAAACGGTTACCTTGCGATGCGCGTGGCACACAGCGCGGGTCGTGCTCCCGTGCCGCGCGATCAGTGTCGATGGCGGTGGTGAATGTCCGGAAAATGCGCGTGACTGTGCGTAATCGGCAGATGCACGTGCGGATGCGTGTGCGGTTCATCGCCGTCGTACGGAAAGTCGTGCGCGTGCTGATGATGTTCGTCGTGCCGATGCCGGTGCGTATGCTCGAGCCGCTCATGCGCATGCTCGTGTTCGTGCCGTTCGCGCACATGCAGCCAGATGCCGAGCGCCATCAGCGCGGCCGCGATCCAGAACGTGACCGACGGCAGCGCCGGCCAGATCAGCAACGACAGCACGACGCCGAACAGCGGCGCCACCGAAAAATACGCGCCCGTGCGTGCACTGCCGAGATGGCGCAGCGCGACGACGAACAACACGAGGCTGATCCCGTAGCCGCCGAGGCCGGTCAGCATCGCGGCGGCCGCGGCCGGAACGGCGGGCAGCGACGCACCCGTCGCGAGCGCGATGCCGATGTTCACGGGCCCGGCGACCAGGCCTTTCACGCACGCGATGACCATCGCATCGTTCGCGGCGACCTTGCGGGTCAGGTTGTTGTCGATCGCCCAGCACAGGCATGCGCCGGCAATCAGCAGCGCGCCGACCGGCACGCCGGCGCGCCCCGGCACCCACGACAGCAGCGTGCCGCCCGCGACGATCGCAACCATGCCGAGAAACACCTGGAGATCCACGTTCTCGCGAAACACGACCCACGCGATGACCGCCGTCAGCACGCCTTCGAGATTGAGCAGCAGCGCACTCGTGGCGGCCGGCGTGCTCGACAGCCCGAGCATCAGCAGCGCCGGACCCGCGACGCCGCCGGCCGCGATCGCGCCGGCGAGCCACGGCAGGTCCGCGCGCTGCAGCGGCGCTGCGTCCTCGGCCGGCGCGCGGCGGCGGCGCAACCCGCGCAGCAGGATCCCGACGCCCAGGCCGATCCCGCTGCCGAGATAGAACAGGCCCGCGACCATGAACGGCGACATCGCGCCGATCAGTGCCTTGGCGAGCGGCGTCGCGGCGCCGAACAGCGCGGCGGCGGTGAGCGCGACGAGAATCGCGGAATGTCTCGGGTTCATGATGCGGTCTTGGCGTTGGCGTTGGGCGTATGGAATCGGCAGGTTGCGTGCGATGCGGTGGCGCTTGCGGTTTGCCGGTGCCTTTCAATGTCGGGGAATGTCGGACGAATTGCGCAGGCTTTCAGGTACCTGTCGCGTCATGCACGGGCGGCAACGCAGGCCGGCCCGACGATTCGTGCCGGGGAGATTATCGCGTTTGTGTTACGGGTCGCCAACTGACGAGCGGCCGGCCGCGGCGGCGCATCCGGACATCTCAACGTCCGTCTCTCGAATACGGCCGCACTTCGCGCCTGACAACAGTTCACGTGAGACATATTCGCGTGGGTGCGAATCCGGGTTTCATCCCCGATCCGATCAAATTAGGAACACGAATTATCGTGATTGAACGCAAGCGGATGTGCGTTGGTCACTCACTCGATGGCGCATGCGTCGATCGTCTGCGCGCAAGCGTGGATACGCAGTCGCGCGGGACGCCCGCCTGTGCATCGTTCTCCGGATGGGACGGCACCGTGCATTCATGATGCGCACCGACACTCCCCGATGCCTGGTCGCCGCGCGCCCGACGTAAGCGACACGTTGCACACGCCGCGTCCGCCGACGTGCTTTCGTCGTCGGTTCGATTGGCAGTTCGATGCTGATCGGGTAAGGCTGACTGGCTGTGCGGCCAGCGGTGGCAGTCCCGACCTGCCCGGACAAGGACAGGTCGGTCCGTCATGTGATGCGCGATATGCGCGGTGAAGGCCGGCCGTCGCCGCGCATATCGCGCGGCGACGCATCGCGTGTTACTCGCTCGCGGCCGTTTGCTGCTCGGCCTGCGGTGCTGCATCGGCCGGTGCTTCCACGGCTGCCGGCTGCGGCGCGGCGGCGTCGGCCTGTGCATCGGCCTTCGGCTGCTGCGGTGCGCCCTTCGCTGCTTGTGCGCCGCCCTTGTTGCCCGGACGACGCGACTTCAGCCGGCGCGCACGCGCGGCGTCGTCATGCGTCACACGTCCGGCTTCGTTACCTTGCAGATCGACCCGCACCGCGTCTTCGACGAGACACGACCAGTAACGATTGCCGCGGCACCACGTGGACATTGCCTCGCGCAGTTCGGCTTCGCTCAGGCCGACGGCCTGCGCCTCGCGGGCGAGATCGTCCCAGATACCGACCTTCAGCGGCACCTTGGGAGCCGGATTCTTCGGGAACGCGCGCGGGAACCGGCGCTGCAGTTTGCCGATTGCGACGATGACCGGATCGACCGGCGTCGACGGCTTCGCCGAAGCGGGCTTCGCGCCGGACGGCGCTTTGGCCCCGGCACCCGATTTGGCCCCACGAGCGGGCCGGTCGCCGGACTTCGGCTTCGCGCCTGCGTCCGGTTGCGTAGCCGGTCGCTTCGCGTTGCGCTCCTGCTTGGCCTTGGCTGCGAGCTGCGCCCGCAATTCGGCAAGTTGTTCAAAACCCATAAATTCAATCCACCAGGAATATAAGGTGTGGTTCGTGCGGCCATTCCGCACATCGGCGTTCGCCGCATCGCCTGCGGCTCGACTGCCACCGATGCGGATCATTGCGGGGCCGCATCGCCACCACCACTGTTTCAGGCACCCGGCCACGATGCCGGACAAAGGCAGGAGTGGAAGTATACCGGTACGCGCGGCAGTCGGTTGACTCACCGGTTCGGATTTGACGGATCCGGGTGGCAGGCAAGGCGTCCGCGCAGTCGTGACGCGCATTATGGCGGTGTTTTCGACAGGTATCGACACACGCGTTACGTAGTGTCGCTTTCCGCACTTTCTCGCTTCAGTGCGCTTCACGTGAAAAGCCGGTGGCCCGAACATCATCGGCCGCCAGTATCGGCAAAGGTTGACCGGGGCATCGACAAGCTGTTGGTATCGCTGGGTGTCGCTGCCGCGAACGGCAATGCGGTTCGCTGGAGTGGTGTCCCGCGAATCGTGCGCATCGCAAGCACTCGCGGTCATCGAACGCGGCACACGAGGCGTCGCGCTCCCGTCGTTGCGCGCAGTTGCGGCCTCGCGGTGGCCGGCTCGATCGTCGCCAATCAGAACACGCCGAGAGCAAGCCCTGCGGCAAGACCCGCGCCGATCTCCGCGCAGCGCGCGAGATCGTCGCTGCCGATCGTCTTCGGCGCGAGGATGCGCTCCGGTGTCTGCGCATGGGTGCAGACGATCAGGCCCGGCGCCACATTCCTGAGCCGCCATCCGGTCGCGATCCGGTCGATCTGGCGCAGCGCGTTCTGTCCGTCGCTGCCTGCGCAGATCATCGCCGCATACGGACGGCCGTTCACCCGATAGAGTGCCGGGTAGTAACAGCGATCGAAGAAATCCTTCATCAGCCCGGACATCGCGGCGAGATTTTCCGGCGTCGCGAAAAGATAGGCGTCGGCGGCGAGCACGTCATCCGCGCTCGTCGCATCCGCACGCTGCAACCTGACGTCGACGCCGGGTTGCTGGCGCGCGGCATCTGCGGCCGCCTCGGCCATCTGCTGCGTGCCTCCGGTCATCGTGTGATAGACGATCAACAGCGTCTTCATCGGGGTTCGCTCGCGTTCGGTTTCAAATGCGTCCGCCGCACACGTCGGTACGGCTCAAACGGACTACGTCGACGTGTGTGCCCGGGCGGGCGTTCTTCCGCGGTCGAATGGCAGATTCTTCGAGGCGGCAGACGCAGCGCACATCGAGTATATCGACGCGCCTGTTCCACTCCGCGCTTCGCACGATATGCGGTCAGTCCTGCCCGGCACTCGCACCAGCGTGGCCCGCACGCGCGTAGTACGCAAGAAACATGTCGGCAGCCGCTTCCGCGACCTTCTTCTGCTCCCGCACACCGAGCGGCGGCTGGCCCATCGTCACCTGCGGCCAGAACGCGAACGCTTTCACGATTCCGTGCAGCTGATGCGCGGCGAATACCGGATCGGTCACCGTCAGCCGGCCGGCCGCCGCGGCCGCGCGAATCCAGACCGTCACGTCTTCTTCGCGCTCGCCCATGCGCTCGACCATGTCGCGCGCGCGTTCCGGCGAGTGGATGGCCGCACCGATCGCGACGCGTGCGAGTGCGAGAAACGCTTCGTCGTTCAGCAACCGCAATTTGCGGCCCAGCAGCGCGAGCAGTTGATCGCGCAACGGCACGTCGGCGCAGTAAGCCGGCGCGCCGGCGGTAAGTGTCGCGTCCCACAGCTGATGCAGGATCGCCGCGAACAATGCTTCCTTGCCCGGGAAGTGGTTGTAGACGGTGCGCTTCGACACGTCGGCGCGCGCGGCAATGCGATCCATGCTGGTTGCGTCATAGCCGGCCGCGAGAAATTCCTCGATCGCCGCGGCGAGTATTGCCGCACGCTTTCGGTCGGTCAGGCGCTGAGGAGAAGTGCTCGTATCCATACAAAAAATTTTACACCGCCGAGTTTACTTTTCCCAGGGATAAACTACACTGCTCGGTGTACTTTTATTTCCGGACGAATCGACATGGCTTCGCCTCTCGTTTTTCTTCATCGCGTACTGGGTTTCGCCGCCGCCAGGCGTGGCCGCACGCTGTCCGGCGAGTCGCCGCAGCACAACGGCGAACGCTTCAGCAACGTCGCACCGCGACCGGTCGAAGGCTTCGGCAAGACACTGGGTATCGCATGGAACATGCTGGTCAACAAGCCGCGCAACACGGTTCCGACAGGCGCATTGCCCATCGATTCACTGACCCGCGCGCAACTCGACGCGGCCCCCGACCGCAGCCTGTATCGGCTGGGGCATTCAACGTTATTGTTGAAACTGCGCGGTGAGTTCTGGTTGACCGATCCCGTGTTTGCCGAGCGTGCATCGCCGTTCCGGCGCGTCGGCCCCAAGCGCTTCCATGCGCCGCCGATTGCGCTCGAGGACCTCCCGCCGTTGCGCGGCGTGATCTTGTCTCACGATCACTACGATCACCTCGACCGCGACACGGTGCTCGCGCTTGCGGCCACCACCGGCGTGTTCGTCACGACGTTGGGCGTCGGCGACCGCCTGATCGAATGGGGTATCGACTCGCAGAAGGTACGGCAGCTCGACTGGTGGCAGAGCATCGACGTCGACGGCCTGACGTTGATCGCGACACCGGCGCAGCACTTCTCCGGGCGCAGCCTGTTTGACGGCAACAGCACGCTGTGGGCGTCGTGGGTCGTCGTCGACGACGATCTGCGCGTGTTTTTCAGCGGCGACACCGGCTATTTCGACGGTTTCCGGACAATCGGCGAGCGTCTTGGACCCTTCGACGTGACGCTGATCGAGACCGGCGCATACGACCCGCAATGGCCTTACGTGCACATGCAGCCGGAAGAAACCGTGCAGGCGCATATCGACCTGCGCGGTCGCACGCTGATGCCGATTCACAATGGCACGTTCGATCTCGCGATGCATCGTTGGCAGGAGCCGTTCGAACGCGTCACCGCGCTGGCAATGGTGCATGGCGTCGAGCTGTCAACGCCCAGGATGGGCGAGCGACTCGATCTGAATAAGCCACATCGCGGCGAGCGGTGGTGGCGATCGGTCGATGAGCCGGCAAAGACTTCCGAAACGAAGACACGCCGGTGGCAACCCTGCGCGTCGCAAGCGACGAAGTAGGTTCGATGGCCGCGACGGTTTCTGGGCGGAAACGTCGCGGCGATGAATTTTCGTCGCGATACGGGGCTTGGTAGCGAACGCGTTGTTGATGGTCGGTGACGATGATCGGTGAGGCCGGAAATCTGACCTTCCACGCTATTCAGATAGACACGGCCGGCCCGACGATGGCAATGCACCTTATCTTCTTGATGCAGTTTCTGCAGATCCCCGTTTCGTATGCGCTGCGATAGACATTGGCCAAGCCCATCGGAGACGGTCATCCGAGGCTGTCTACAGACTCAGCATTAGTTCGACGCAGTCTTTGGACGCCCGGTAAATTCAACATCGGCCCGGCGCCCGCTTCGATTTCTCCCAACACCCGTGGATTCGCAATCCGGCACCACCCGGGGCAGCGCGTTGTCACGTGACAACTGGCGATGAAGAGGGGCGTCGCATCTCTTGAATCCCCGTGGGTCTGTTCGGCGCGACGTCGCAGTTCGACGGCGTGTCGATTGTCTTCGCAGAGCGGAACGTATTGAAAACTACAAAACACGTTTTCATTGATACGGCTTGACCTCACTTTTCATCGCTTGAACCCAATAGGACGCTCGAGCTCCATGCGCCCCCATTTTACCCATCAATCACGTTCAGTTCGCGTGAAACAACATGAAGAAAGTGGCGCAACTGATTGCTAGACAAGGGTTTACGGAGACGAACCGTTTTAGAGAAATGTTTCACGACCCCGTCGATTCGCGTCATCTCGCCTCGTCGACATGCATGAATTCGCCCCAAAAGCCGTTGCGCGATCAAGATACGTGAAACGACGTCGATACCCGCCACCATTGAATCACTCGTCGACGTAACAAAGCTCCGAATATCAACCCTCCCCCTTGCCACGTCGTCGTGGCAAGGGGGAGCGCAGACCGGGGGTCAATTTATTGGGGTCATATCATGGCCGCCAAAGTTCCCATCTGACATGCCGTGGGGAGATCGAGAGCCCGCAAAGTACAAGAATGCTAGAGGATGGCCGAGCCGCCCGGCCAGTACCGCGCGCTCGCACATATCACTCGCACGTTCCAACTCGCTGATTTGGCTCCCCAATGAAGACGCCGCATCGGTATGAAGCAGGTTATGCCGACATGAGACCTCAGCGGTTGTCACGTGACAACCATGCAACTCGAACGGCTCCCCCACCCGTGACCTGGTCCGAACGACCACGTCCACTTCGCATATCGCACGGATTTCTTCACGCTAGCAAGTTCTCTAGTAAGGGCATTGAGGCAAGCGAACCCGCCCGGAATCACAACTGAGGCGGGTTGTCACGTAACAAACACGCCCGTCGCAGTCGCAGTCGCAGTCGCAGTCGCAGTCGCAGTCGCAGTCGCAGTCGCAGTCGCAGTCGCAGTCGCAGTCGCAGTCGCAGTCGCAGCACCAGCACCAGCACCAGCACCAGCACCAGCACCAGCACCAGCATATCTGAGCGCAACAGCGGCAATGACGAAAGAGGGAGAAAGAATCCCCACGAGTCCACTGCGCATCGAATCTGCATACTCCCCGTCGGCGTGCATTTGCGATCCTAGTCATCCGCATCGACTTGTCACGTGACAACTGCAGATCCCGACGCTGTTCAAGTTCGCAAGTAGTTGGAAAACCTATCCCGCATTTTCAGGTCGACAACAAAATCATCCTTAGAAACCGCACCGCGATTCTTGTCGCTTCCGCCGCTGAATTCCCCACCACTCCATCGGCACTTACCATCTCAAATGAAGTGTTGTCCGTTTTTATTTTCAGTTGATTTGAACTCAAGAAATAATCTGCTAGCCATTTGGCCTGCTTGTCACGTGACAACCACATTGATCAGAAAATTTCTCTGTTCATCTAACACTTTTCTGGACTTTTCAACAACAACTGCATATATTATGCAAAACTCCTTGGAGGAATTTAATGGCTTTCAAGATCGCCGTTAGTAATCAAAAAGGTGGTACTGGAAAGACGACCATCTCCGTCAATATCGCGGCGGCCTTCGAGGCTGGCGGCAACAAGGTCGCCTTGATCGATGCCGACCCTCAAGGCACGTCAGTCAGATGGGTCACGAGCGGGGAAAATACGCTCCCGATGACGGTTCTGTCTTTGGCCCCCGCTGGTCGCGGCATCGGCGGCGAGATCAAGAAGCAGGATGCAAATTTCGATGTGATCGTCGTCGATTGCCCGGGCAACCTCGAAGACCCGCGCATCGCGTCCGTGCTGGAAGTCGCCGATTTCTGCCTCGTCCCGCTGTCCCCGTCGCCGGCCGACCTGTACAGCACCGTCGCGATGATTCGGATGATCGAGTCGATGCGCGCCGTTCGGAACCCGAATTTGTCTTCCGCGCTGATGCTGAATAGCGTCAATGGAAAAACTAAAATGCGTGAAGAAATTTTAAAAATTCTAAGGGCTGAAGAAATAGGGGAGCATCTGCTCGACAGCCAGATCGCGCAGCGAGAGGTCTACCGGCAGACGTTCGCCCTCGGCACCACGATCCACCATCACAATCGATACCTGAAGGGGCTGAAGGAAGCCCGCGCGGAAATCGAGCGCCTGGTCACCGAAATGGCCCAATACATCGCGTCGACGCGCGCTACCGGAGCCGCTCATGGCTAAGGACACCTCAAAAGAGAAGAAGCCGACCGGCAACCTGCATCTCGCGGCCGGCCTGCTGCGCGGGCTCGCGCAGGAAAACGCGGCGCTCGAAACGCGCCTGCCGGAGCCGGTGCCCGCGTCGAATCCCACCGTCGAAGCCGCTCCCCCCGTCGCCCCCGCCTCGACCACGTCCGCCGACGCGATCGACCTCAGCGCGCCGCAGAAAGTCGCGGTCAAGGACTGTATCCCGAACCCGTTCAACCCGCGCGTGTTCTATTCGGAATCGAGCCTGCACGAGCTCGCGCTGACACTGAAACGGGAAGGGCAGATCGAGCCGATCAAGGTCACCCGGCTCCCGGAATTTCCCGGCAAGCTCGTCGTGATCGACGGGCAACGCCGCCTGCGCGCGACGAGCATCAACGGCGACGAGACGATCAACGCGACGTTTCGCACGGACCACACGCCCGAGCAGCTCTATACGATCGCGTATCGCGCCAACCACGACCACGAGCGCCAGACGATCTTCGACGATGCGGTCGCGTGGAAGCGTCTTCTCGACGAAAAAGTCTTCCCCGACCAGAACACGCTCGCGGAAAAGATCGGCAAGGACAAGGCATCGATCAGCAAGACGCTGTCGCTGAACGCTCTGCCCAACACGCTGCTCGAACGGATGGCCAGCGCGAACGATGTGGTCGGCCTGCAGGCGGCGTACTTCCTGAAGCTGATTTTCGAGCGCTTGGGCGAACCGGCTGCCGACCGGCTGCTCACCGCGGTGATCGACCGGAAAAAGTCGGTGCGCGACCTCGAGAATTTCCTGCGCGCGCAGAGCGACGGCAACAAGAAGGCGGGGCGCACGCGCTACAGCGTCCGTCACGATTTCGCGCTCGAATCACGCGCGATCGGTCAGCTGAAGACCTATCCGGACGGGCGTCTGGATCTGCAACTGAAGGGAGTCGATGCGTCTCACCAGGAAGCACTCGCCGACCGGCTCAAGACCGTAATCGACGCGTACGTCGCCGAACTGGCAGAAGCCGCGCAAAAGTAGGTGCGCCAAGACAAAGGCCCCGCGCCTGCACGGCACCGCGCAACCGGATGAAGTCCGGCGCGCGGCGCATGCCAGGCTGCGAGGCCTTGATCAGTTGGTCGCGAGACTGCTTTTCAGCAGGAATTCCAGCAGGTCGTCCGAGGTCGGTTCGCCCCAGGTGTCGATCGCCAGCCAACGGAAGAAACTGGTTTGCGCCAGCTTGCTCGCCTTCTTCTTCGGCGACAGCGTGAGATCCTTCGAACCGGCCACCGTCTCGTTGTAGCGCTCGATCAGCTTGGTCTGGTCGTCGATCTCCAGTTCGCGGAAATACGCACCGGCTTCGTCGACCTTCGCCGCCAGGTATTTGTCGCGAATCTGTTCCTGCTTGCTCTGCGCGGATTCCTTTGCCGGCGCGGCCGTTTCGGTCCCCTGACCGTCGGCCAGCGTATAGCCGTGTGTCAGCGCCTTGCGGAAATACGCGGCCACGTTGTCGACAGGGGCGGCATTCTTCTTCGTAGTCCGATTGAGCGTATAGGCAATTGCCGCCTTGATGCGCTGCACACCGTACTGCGTGATCAGCCGGCGCGCTTCCGAACGCGGGATGCCGAACTTGGCGACTTCGTCGACGAGTGCTTCGTTCTTGACGTCGCCTTCCTCGACCGTATCCGCGCTCTGCTTGCGCGTCACCTTGAACTGGACGGCCTCCACGCTGCGACCTGACTTGTGTTCGATCAGCTCGAGCGTATGGTCGGAAACTTCGTTCACCTCCTGAATGCACGGCACCAGAACCTTGCTCTTGAAGAGCTTGTACTCCTTGTACGATTGCGATGCCTTGTCCTGACCGAGGATGAGATCGCGGAATTTTGGCAGCGGAATCTTCGCCGTGATGCCGATCCCCTCGTAGCGCACCGTGTTTTCCCACAGGGCAAGCGAGTGCGAGCGCCGAAACTCGCGCGCGATCCGCATATCGATGAGCGCGTAGATCTCCGGATTGAGCAGCTCGCTGCGAATCTGGTCGGAGAAGCTGTACTTCAGCACCGATTGCTCGAGTTCGGCGCCGGCGAGCAGGCCCGACGCCTTCCACACCGTCGAGCGGTCGGCCGCAAGGTAGTCCCAGTTGACGACGGTACTGATCAGCGAGTTGACCGTGTCCTTCACGTACTTCGTGTTGTTGCTGTTCAACCCGCTTTCGTGCGAGAGCGCGGCGATCGAGATCGAGAAGCTCGTCCGGCCGGGCTCGAACGCTTCCTGACGAAGGGCATTCTTGATCAACGAGCTGAACATCTTGCGCTGCTGCAGCCCGATCTTTCCGGACTTCGGAGCGATATGAATGGCCTGGACCGCCTTGCGCAGCAGATCGGGAGGCTCGGGCGTCTGAAATAGCGAAACCTGCTTGTCGGAGCCTTTGATTGCGGGCTTGCGCGGCATCGTGATGTCCGGAGAAGGTGACCGTGTTGATGGCGGACTTTATACCTTTTCCAGCCACCGAGCAACGTCTCTTTCTACGGTATCACTTTCACTATCGATGCTAAGTTCCAGTCACAAAAGGAAAAACCTAGGTTTTCCTATTTGTTCGGAGCCCCATATCCATATACCTTTGGGTCAAAAGTAGCTCCCAAAACCTTCTACCTGTGTGGTTTGTCGCCAGGATCCGGCATGGGACTTGCCCTATCAAAGGTACCCATTCATGGGAAACAATCGACTCGAACTGGATTGGCGAACCCGATTCGTGGTGCCCTGCAACACGATCTGCGTTCCTCCCATAACGCGCTACCTTCGACACGCCCCATGAATGGGTACCTGTCGAAATCCACCGGCGTGGCGTTGTGTCTTCAACTGTGTCCGACAGGCGAAAATGCTCCCCATGGATGACTACCTTCAGACTCCCCCACAGAAGGTAACCTTTCTACCGGCCTGATCCTGTTTATGGGACGCCACAACCATAGGGACGAGCCAAACGAGATCACGCGGTCAATACAGGCACCCATAAACGGCTACCTGAAGTCCGCCCCATAACCGGCTACCCCACATAAAATGCTGTGCCCGGCGGCACCAACCGATCTGCTGGAACGCACCATAAATGGCTACCAATGGATTCCCCCATAGAGGGCTACCTGAAGTGTTTTTGGTCCGAATTCCCATAACAGGCTACGCGTGCCCCATATCCACAACCCCCATTTCCCACAACGCGGTACCCGATTCCCCAAATCCACAGACCTGAAACCCCATACTCTTCCGCCTGTGCTCCCATAAATGGGTACCGAACACCTGTCAAACCCTTGCCAGACAAGGCTGTGAGCCGTCTAAAAGTAGTTAAAGAAGTAAACGTTGTTTACCAAAGATGTAAACACACGTGTGCCTGTGCAGAAAAACAACCCCCATAAACCGCTACCAAAGGGACTCCAGCGGGCTCGACGGGCACAGCAATCCGGGTCTCCAGCCTGTGGATCCCCCGATATGTGACCTCATTCTGCGAGCCTCCCAGGCCTGACAAGGCTTCGCAAGAGGGTGAGTACCTACTAACAAGCGCTCAAACGTAGAAACTTATGGGATGGAATCCGCGTTTTCGGGACATAGGTTCCCATCTATGGGACCGGAAAATGCCCACAGCGGGAGGTTTCTCCGTCCGGGATTACCCGTAGAAAACGGCCATCGCACCCGCACAGGAATACTGCGGGTAGGCTTCAGGGCAGTGAGAAATGACCGGAATTCATCCGCAAGCGGTTATTTTTGCGTCTGTGCCCGCGCTTCCGTGGATAAGTCTTCGGCTATCGCGCGCCGGCTCGTCCGACACTTTTCAGTCAGTGACCGGTGCGCGGACGAAACCCCCGGGCCCTTGCTCCGTTCATTTGGCCTCATAGTTTTCTACCTTTGGGCCTGTATCGGAATCGGTACAGGATCCCGACAGCCGGGACAAGAATTGCATCCCTGTGCCGGTCGACACGACAATCAAACGCGCTTCGGTCACGGCGATCCCGGCATGGTTCCGAACGTGAGGCGAGCGCCATCAACCAGGCTCCCCCTCACTGGGTACATACTCGAATCCCGAAAATGCTCACCGTCGGAAGTTGTCGGATCCTGTAAAGGCTCACCGACTAGCTCCTCGCAGGTTGATGGACCATCCGTGCGACGCGTCCGCACGAGATGCGGGCACCCGATGGAAAAGCTGTGGCGTATGCGCGCAGCGCCAGACGCGCCGGCGTGCTTGTCGCACAGGCGCAAAACGCTTCGTGACGCAGATACGATGACGCGCGCAGCGCAGGCGCTCATGCGACTGCATCGTACGATGCAGATGCGCGATCGTGAACGAATGCCGATCGAAGCGCTCACCTTGTGCTGCAGATGTCATCTCCCAAAAGTGGCGACGAATCGCGCCGAACAGGTAACCATGCAAGCGGCCACCGGTTACCCGATCGTTCGCATCGTATCGGGCCGACGTGTAGTGGAGGAACGGGGCGGACTCGGCATGGAACGATTCGTGGTCATTTATGGGAGGAGCCGTCGTTCGCGCGGCCGCAAATCGCAACATGGCGCACAGGTCCGCGATTTCGTCGCATGTTCCGCTCATGAGGCAACGATCGCGTTGCGGGAGCAGCAAATTCCACGGATGAAACAGTCGGCGTCGTACGCGGGCGCGGTGCGCCGAAGCGGATCTCGTCCTCATCGGCAACCTGCATCGTATCGACGGAACAATCCGCTTCGTCACATGTTTGCGGCGGTCGCACACGTCGCGTGATGTATTGCCGTGTCCCTGCGAAACGAGGATCCGGCGGGCACGCGGGAGACGTGACGATGCGATGTTTCCCATACGTGTATCCCCAAGAATGTGCGCACGATAGCGCCACATTTTTTGCAACGCGGTTATGATGCAAAGGCCCTGATCGCGAGATGAAGACCGGCCAGGGGCAGGGGCGGTATCTCGATGTACTTTCACTCCGTGACCAATCAGAAAAGAGAGTTCAGCGATGCGAATCCAGATCAAAAAACTGACGCTGGCTGCTACGGCAGCGGCGTTCCTCTTCGGCTCGGCTGCTCCGGTGTTCGCGCAGACCGACGCCAGCGCACCGGCCGCATCCGCCGCTTCGGATGCGAAAGCTGCGAAGCGTGAAGCACGCAAGGCAGCACGGGCAAAACGCAAAGCCGAACACAAGGCAGCGCGCGCGAAGAACAACGCCGAACTGAAGAAGCTCGAAGACGCGGGTTACAAGCCGGCGGCCAACGATCCGAACTACCCGCAGAACCTGCAGAACGCTGAGAAGAAGGCGGGCGAAGCCGCGGGCGCCAGCCAATAAGCGTCCGTCGCGAGAAAAGCCCCGGCTCGAGCCGGGGTTTGTCGTTTGTGCTGTGGAAACGCGATGCGCGTCCGGGCACCCATGCGGGTATCACCTCCGCATCAAATAATTCGGTATCCTTTGTTTTTCGATGAGGTGGAAACCACCTCGATGCGGTGACTCTTCCTGCTCTGTCCGTCCGTCCTGTTCAGACTAGTAGTAATCCTACGGAATGCAAAAACCGTTGGATGAACGACGAGGCTCGTTCATGCACGAGCAATACGCGGAGTCGCAACGGCGCCCGAAACCCGCACCAACCGAGCGATCGTCGCCGTCAGAACCTGGTCAGCGCCGCGCGTTCGCTGCCGCCGCATTCCCCGTCACTTTCAGCCAGTCCTTGAATGCCCGCACGGCTTCGTCCTCCGCGCGCGCAGCCGCCACATAAGTGAAGTAGCGCCACGGCGGCAGTGCCGGTTCGCTGAACGGCTGCACCAGCCGGCCTTCGGCGATGTCGTCCGCGACGAGCGCGATCGGCCCCATCGCGACGCCGAGACCGTCGAGCGCGCCTTGCAGTGTCAGATAGAAATGCTCGAGCGTGAGCGAATGCCGCGGCACCAGATTCGCGTGCCCCGCTGCCGCGAGCCACTCGGGCCACATGCCGGGATAGGTCGCCGCATGCAGCAGCGTGAAGCCCGAGAGATCGGCAGGCGTACGCAACGGCCTGCCCTCGAGCAGCTTCGGCGCGCATACGGGTAGCCTGACTTCGGACAGGAATTCCTCGGCGACATAGCCGTCGATTGCCTGCGGGCCGCCGCGGACGATCAGGTCGACCTTGTCGCGCAACTTCTCGATTGGCTCGTTCGATGTCGACAGCCGTACTTCGACGGCCGGATGGGCGACCTGGAACGACGACAGCTTCGGCACGAGCCAGCGCAGCGAAAACGTCGCGGGCGCGCTGACGCGCAGCACGCGCTGCTGCCCCTGGCCGAAATGCTGCGCGGTGGCCAGCGCAATCCGGTCGAACGATGCACCGACCTCGGCGAGGTATGCGCGACCGGCATCGGTCAGGTCGACCCGCCGGTTGTGTCGCTCGAACAGCGGCCGGCCAAGCCACGCCTCCAGTTGCTGGACATGCCGGCTGATCGCGCCATGCGTCACGCACAGCTCGTCGGCGGCGAGCGTGAAACTGCCGAGCCGGGCCGCGGCTTCGAACGCGCGCAGCGAATTCAACGGAGGGAGTCGTCGGGCCATTCATCGTTTCGCGTGAAATTTACTCACGCGAATGCTCAGATTTAATCGTTTGATCGGGCGATCATGCTTCTCCAATATGGCACATAAACGGCCGATGCGGCCGGAATATGTGTCTGAATTTCTCACATGGAGTATGGAGCATGCCGAACGTGGTGGTGGTGGGCGCCCAATGGGGTGACGAAGGCAAGGGGCGCGTCGTGGACTGGCTGGCGGCGCAGGCCGATCTCGTCGCACGCTACAACGGCGGCCACAACGCGGGCCATACGCTGGTCGTCGGCGACAAGACGTACAAGCTCGCGCTGTTGCCGAGCGGCATCGTGCGCGGCAAGCGCGGCGTGATCGGCAACGGCGTGGCGCTCGATCCGGAGGCGCTGCTGGCCGAGATCGGGCGGATGGCCGAGCTTGGGCTGTCGGTGACGCCGGACAATCTGTCGATCGCGGAGAACGCCACGCTGGTCCTGCCGATTCACCGTGCGATCGACCAGGCGCAGGAGCGTCTGCGTCGCGAACCCATCGGCACCACGCTGCGCGGGATCGGGCCGGCCTACGAGGACAAGGTGGGGCGCCGCGGGCTGCGGGTTGCCGATCTGGCGGAGCCGGACCGGCTTGCCGACAAGCTCGACGTGCTGGTCGATCACCACAATGCATGGTTCCGCGGCCTGGGACTCGAGCCGTGCTCGCGCGACGCCATGGTTGCAATGCTGGTCGACATCGCACCGAAGATCTTGCCGTTCGTACGTCCCGTGTGGGCCGACCTCAACGACGCGAACGAGCGCGGCGAGCGCATCCTGTTCGAGGGCTCGCAGGCCGTGATGCTCGACATCGACTGGGGCACGTATCCGTTCGTGACGTCGTCGGGCACCGTTGCATCGGCCGCGGCGGCCGGCACCGGCCTCGGCGCGTCGAAACTCGGCCACGTGCTGGGCGTGACCAAGGCGTACGCGACGCGCGTCGGCGGCGGCCCTTTCCTCACCGAACTGAACGACGCCACCGGCGAAACGCTGCGCGCACGCGGACAGGAATTCGGCGTCAACACGGGCCGACCGCGCCGCTGCGGATGGCTCGATGCCGCGCAGTTGCGGCAGGCCGTCCGGATCTCGGGTATCGATTCGCTCGCGCTCACCAAGCTCGACGTGCTCGACGGCTTTGCGTCGATCGAGCTGTGTGTCGGCTACGAACTCGACGGCGCACGCGTCGACCATCTGCCCGCGAGCCTCGATGCGCAGGCGCGCGCAACGCCCGTCTATGAAACGTTCGCCGGGTGGGACGGGACTGTGAAGGGCGTGCGCGAGCGTGCGGCGCTGCCGCGTGCCGCACAGGATTTCATCGCACGCGTCGAGGCGGTCGCGGGCGTGCCTGTATCGATGATCACGACCGGCGCCGAGCGCGACGACACGATCGTGCTGAGCAATCCTTTCGACCCGGCCTGAGCGCGACGCGGCACGCGTAATGTGTGCCCGGCGGGCCGCCGCGATGCAGCCTGCATCGATCCGGTGCCGGTCGTCCTGTGGCATGGGTTGTCGCGTGAACGACGGCCTGCTGCCGCGGCGCACGGCAAACTGGACACGCCTGCACCGCTGCGGTACTGTTCCGCACGATTCGCGCCAGACCGGCCCGTGCCGGGGCGGGCGCCGCTGCGAAGCGATTTCAATCCCGGGGACATGTCGATGGACACGTTACAGATGATGCGCATTTTCGTCCGGGTGGCGGAGGAGGGCAGCTTCACGAGCGCGGCCCAGCGCCTGGACATCACCACCGCCTACGCATCGCGTTCGGTCGCGCAACTCGAAACGCACCTGCGCACCCGTCTGCTCAACCGGAGCACGCGCCGCATCGCATTGACCGATGCCGGACAGCGCTATCTCGACCGATGCCAGCGCATCCTCGGCTATATCGACGAAGCGGAAGCCGAGGCGGCCGACGCGCAGGCGAAGCCGTCGGGCCGCCTGCATGTGCACGCGACGACCAGTTTCGGCCAGGCCTACCTGGTGCCCGCAGTGGTGCGATACCGGCAGCGCTATCCGTCGGTGGCCGTCGAGCTCACGCTGTCGCAGCACGTGCCCGACATCATCGACGAAGGCTACGACGTGTCGCTGCAACTGAGCACGACGGAGTTGCCCGACTCGGGGCTGGTGTCGCAGCGGCTTGGCGATGTGCACAGCGTGCTGTGCGCGTCGCCGGCGTACCTGAAGGAACGCGGGACGCCGCGCACCGTGCGCGATCTCGAAGCGCATGCGTGCCTGCAGATCGTCACGCCGATCTTTCCGCGCGACCGCTGGCATCTCGACGGCCCCGACGGTCGCGAGACGTTCGAACTGCCGCTGGCGGATTTCCAGGTCAACATCGCCGACGCGCTCGGCGCCGCGTTGCGCGCCGGCCTCGGCATCGGTTCGTTGCCGATGTCGACCGCGGTGCCCGCACTGGCGAGCGGTGCGCTGGTTCGCGTGTTGCCCGAGTACCGACTGCAGAAACTGACGGTCTACGCGCTGTACGCGTCGCGCCAGTACCTCGACGCGAAGATCCGTACCTTCGTCGATTTCCTGCGCGAATGCGTGCCTGAAATGCTGTCCGCCGACGAGGCTGCGCTGCGCGATTCCTGCCAGTCCTGAGAAGGCGGACGACGTGTGCCGGATCGAATGACGCGGCCCACGTTGCATCGTCCTTGAATCCAGGTTCGGCTGCGCAAGATACTTTGCATACCTAACTTGACGGTGGAAAAGACACGGCGCGACTTCACCGGCCGGCTGCATCGCTCGATGCGCGCCGTTATGGAAACCCTGCTTTCGATATCGGAGATCGTCGGTTCGGTGCGAAGCGTCGACCGCCCGGCATCGATTCGACGCGTGCCCGCGCTTTCACGCGACCGTTTGCATGTCGCGCACCGGCCACGCGCAACCCGCTCCTCCGTTTCCTCCCCGTCGAACACAGGCTTCCATGGCAGACCGACTATCCGGAGCCCGTTGCCGGCTCATCGAGGCCGGTCGGCGATCGCGGCAGGCGCCACCGCCGCTCGCGTAACGCATTCCTTCCCGCATACGACGACGCCACGGATGCAAGTCCGTGGCGTTTTGCTTGACGTGCATCGCTGCACGGCAGCGACGGGTGCCTGCTGCGGTATTACTGCTGCTTGTCCCAGAGCGTGCGCCCGAAGAACGTGAGCGTGCGATCCCACGCGATCTGCGACCACACCGGATCGAACTGCGTGCCGCCGATGCGGCCGGGGCCGACGGCCGTTTCGTTCGCGAACGCGTGATGCGCGAGATAGCGGTGGAATTCGACGTCGACCTTTGCGTCGGTCAGCTTCTTCTCCAGCGCATCGGCCTGGTCGATCGCAAAGAACGCATCCTGCGTACCCCAGTGACCCATCAGCGGCACCTTGATCTTCGACGGGTCGAGGTAGTCGAGCGGAGGGAAGCCATACCACGTGACGCCGGCGTCCGCCTCGGCGAACTGCAGCGACAGCAGCGTGAGCGCGCCACCCATGCAGAAGCCGGTGACCGCCACGCGCGACGCGCGCGTCTTCAGGTATTGCACCGCGCCGGGAATGTCCTGCGACGCGGCGTCGCCGAAATCGAGGCCCGTCATCAGGTGGTGCGCTTCTTCCTCCTCGACCGTCGACTTGCCGCGATACAGGTCGGGCACGAGCGCGAAGTAGCCGCAGCGCGCGAGGCGATCGGCGACGCCGCGGATCTGGTCATTCAGGCCCCACCACTCCTGGATGACGACGACCGCGGGTGCACCTTCGGTCTTTTCCGGCGTGGCGAGGTAGCCCTGCAGTTCCTGGCCGTCCGGACGGCGAAACGTGATCATGGAACCGGATGTTTGAGACATGAAACCGCTCCTTTTCGAAAAATGCGATGAGTGCGGCATCGGGTCGGCCAGCGAGTGCGGTATGCCCGGTGAGTCGAGGCCTCGCTCGCGTTCGCTTCGGCCGGCGCCGACCACGCGGCCATTCTATGCGCAAACGCCGGCGGTCTGCGTGAACGGCGCGATGCGGCGGCCGATCCGCGCGCGCGCGTCGATCGGGCGTCGTGCGGCGCGCATGTCGCGTGCGCCGAAAACACAACACCCCGCCCCGATGGACGGGAGCGGGGTGTTGCGTCGGCAGCGGGCGTATCGCGGTATGCGTCGCGTGCGGCAGTCTTACTGACCGAAATAGACCGAGTCGCGAGCGTTCTGCTTGACCGCGATCGCGCGGCCGGCACGCACGCCGGCGGCGGACTGTGCGCCGTAACCCGTTGCGTCGCCGTTCGTCACGCGCGCCTGCGCGGTCTGCAGCGCATTCGGGTAGTGGACATCGGAGACTTCCGGCTTGTACCCGGCCTGTTCGAGCTGGACGAGCTCTGCGCGGACCTGGGCACGCGTCAGTTGGTCCGACGGGTTCGACTGAGCGAATGCGCCGAACGATGCGGACAGGGCGCTGGCAGCGGCGACTGCGTAGATGAACGACTTCATGATGACCTCCGGTTTTCGTAGATTTCGCGCTTCGCTTGTTGCGTCGAGCGGTTGATTTGCATCGTAGCGATCGCGATACCGGTCGGAAATAGGCGTTCCAGCGAATAATTATTGCAACTGGGTAAACGATTCGCGGAAATACGGGTTTTGTCGGACGATTGTTGGCGTGCCTGATGGCGGTCACGGGTTGCGGTGCGGCATGATCGTCGCGGCAGCGGTGATAGCGGTGAGTCGAGCATGGCATGTCGACGCAAAAACGACGGGCCGGCGCGCTCCAGGACCGGGGAGTATGGCGACCGCACGCCGACCTTGACCGATAGAAAGCTCAATTGAATCGGATAACGAAGTATTGATGGTGGGCACGGAAAATCCGCGCGCGCCATCGCGTTGAAATCGGGACCAGCCTTTCTTCGCGCATCGACGGGAATGTCCGTGCCGTCTCGTCGCGCGTACCGCGTCACGCGTCAACGATCGCCTGCCGTTTCCGGTATTCGGCAGGCGTGATCCCGACATGCCGCGCGAACGACCGTCTGAGCGTATCGACATTCGCGAAGCCGCATTTCGCGGCGACCTGCTTCGGCGTGTCATGTCCGTTTTCGAGCAACTGGCGAGCCGCCGCGACGCGGGTCGCTTCGACCCACGCGGCCGGCGTCATGCCGACCTCCGCGCGAAAGAGCCGTGCGAAGTGGCGCGGGCTCATGCCCGCATGCTTCGCGAGTTCCGCCACCGAGTGCTCGAGTTCCGGATGACTGGCGATCCAGCGCTGGACTTCCTGCAGCACCGAACGCCCCGCCGGGCGCGCCGCGCCGCTGCGGCTGAACTGGAGCTGCCCGCCCGGGCGCTTGAAGAACATGACGAGTTGCGCGGCGACGCGCCGCGCGATTTCCCGGCCGAGATCCTCCTCGACCAGCGCGAGCGCGAGATCGAGGCCGGCCGTGACGCCGGCACCGGTGCGCAGCTTGCCGTCGCGTACGTACAGCGCGTCCGCTTCGACGGTGAGCGACGGATAGGCGGCGGCGAGCGCATCGGCCGCGGCCCAGTGCGTCGTCAGGCGTCGTCCTTTCAGCAGGCCGGTCGCCGCGAGGATGAATGCGCCGGTGCAGATCGAGCCATACCGTTTGCTTTGCACGGCGGCCGATCGAAGCCACGCGAGCACGTCGGTGCGCAGCGCGATCCGGCCGGCACCCGGTGCACCGGCAACGAGCAGCGTATCCATGCGATCGGGAATGTCGGGAGCGATCCAGTCGGCCAGCAATTGCGCGCCCGATGACGTGCGGATCGGGCCGGACTCGCTCGCGATGATCCGCAGCGTATAGAACGGTTTGCCGCTTTCGGCGTTTGCCTGTGCGAATACGTCGAGCGGCGCGGAGACGTCGAGCAGTTGTACGCCCGGTACCGCGAAAATACCCACGACCTTCGGCATGTTCGGTTGCGTGTTGTGTCGGTGTGTCGAATGTGACGCGTAGCAGTATAGACGCGCGGTGCGATGCGACGGGCGGGGCATCGGCGCATTACGCGGGTGCGATTCGATGGTTCCGGCAGTGGTGGCCGTCGATCGAGTAAAATGGCAGGATTTGGCGTAATACGCCGATTGATGCCAAACGACGGTCTCCGCAGAATGAATGCTGTCTTCCAAGGAGATCGATCATGACTGTGAACGTCGCCGGCATCACCCTTCCCGATAGCCAACTCGCGCGCGAGATCACCGAACTCGTACGGGATACCGAGTCCGAGCTGCTGTTTCATCACTCCAGCCGCGTGTACTACTTCGGTGCGCTCGCGGGCCAGCGCCGCGGGCTGAGCTACGATCCCGAACTGCTCTATTGCGGCTGCATGTTCCATGACATGGGGCTCACGCATCGACACAGCAGCGCATGTGAGCGATTCGAAGTGGACGGCGCCAATGCCGCCCGCGATTTCCTGAAGAGCAGGGGCATTTCGCAGCAGGACATCGACCTCGTGTGGACCGCGATCGCACTGCACACCACCCCCGGCATTCCGCAGCACATGCATCCGGTCGTCGCGCTCGTCACCGCCGGTGTCGAGATGGATGTGCTGGGCCTCACGTATCCGGAGTACAGCGACGTCGAGCGAGAAGCCGTCGTCCGCGCGCATCCGCGCACGCCGCGCTTCAAGGAAGACATCATCCAGGCGTTCTACGACGGTATCCGGCACAAGCCGGACACGACGTTCGGCAATGTGAAGGCCGATGTGCTGGCCGACAAGGATCCGCATTTCCATGCAGGCAATTTCTGCAGCGTGATCCGAGCGTCGGCGTGGGCCGGTTGATCGGTGTCGGTGGCGGGCGGGGCGGGGGAAGGCAACCGGTGCGACGCATGTCGCATTCGGTGCCTAGACGGGGTGGGCGCCGTTTCGTCGATGGAATATTCATTAGAAAAATTGTTACGTGACAACTTCATGACGTCAGTCAGCGACTTCATATACTTGAATTTCACGATCCCGCTCCAGACGCGCATCTCCGGCCGCGCGTGCCGGGGCGGCGAGCGGGAAGCCCCGTTTCGCCGACACCCGCAATTGCCCGCCGTCGACCGGTCGTCGACCGCCTGACGACCGAATCCGCCCGTCTTCGGCAAAACGCCTATAATGGTTGGGCAAATTGCCGGAGAAGAGTCATGAGTACGATCGCGTTTCACCCTTCGGGCGTCGCGCACCCGCGCCAAGCCGAGTTCACGATCCTCGAGCAACTGCTCGCGATTCGCGTGCGCTCGGGCGCCGATCTCGCGGAGCTGGCGAGCGCGCGTGTCGACGTCGCGGTGATCGACCGGCTGTCGGAGCGCGGCCTGAAGTCGGACGAACTCGCCTTCATCATCCCGCGGCGCACGCTGAGCCATCGCCGCCAGGCGCACGAACGGCTGTCGCAGGAGGAGTCCGACAAGGCGATCCGGCTGGCGCGCATCGTCGCGCAGGCGACGGCCACGTTCGGCGACCCGGACAAGGCGATGGCGTGGCTGCGCAACGGGCTCCAGCGCTTCGGCGGACGCACGTCGCTCGACATGGCGAGTACCGAGCATGGCGCGCGGCTCGTCGAGGAAGCCCTCACGCAGATCGACGAGGGGTACTTCGCTTGACGACGCTGTGGCGCATCAGCAATTACGCGGACCTGAAAGGCATCGGCGGATTGCGGGCCGGCGGGCGCTGGCATTTTGCCGGGCAGCCCGTCGTCTATCTCGCCGAGCATCCGGCGCTCGCGCTGCTCGAGACGCTCGTTCACTTCGAAATCGCCACCGTTGCGCAATTGCCGAGCGGCTACCAGCTGCTTCGGGTCGAGGTGCCTGAATCGGTGGATGTTGCCGAGATCGCGGAGGGCGATGCGCCGGCCGACTGGCGAGAGGACGTCGACTGGACCCGCAGCGCCGGCACCGAGTGGCTGCACACGCAGCCGAGCGCCTTGTTGCGCGTACCGAGCGTCGTCGTGCCGCACGCGCACAACTTCCTGTTGAATCCGCTGCACCCTGCCGCATCCGGGATCCGCATCGCCGAAGTCATGCAGTCGCCGTACGACAGCCGGATTCTGCGGCTGATCCAGTCGAACAAGAGCGAATAGGGCTGATTGCGCATTGTCGCGCGGCACCGCGCCGATCCGCGCTCGCCTGCGGCTCCGGTCTGCCGGTCGCGGCGGGCAGGGCGCTGCACGTCAACGATGCGGAACATGAACGCGGCACACGGCAGCAACGATCGATGAACACAACGGCCACGCATCGTGGCAAGGGGGCGCCGTGACGAACGCGCATCTGCTCGAAATGGACGCCATCCTGTCGGGCCCGGGGTTTTTCGATTTTCTCGGCGACGTCGATTGCGATCGCGCGCTGGCCAGCCGCGAGGCGGAGCCGTTCGACGCCGGCTGGATGACGGCATTCGACGAAATCGACGGCGATCCGGGCGCCGTGCTGGACAAGCCGGCCGTGGATGCCCTGAGGGAAAAGGCGTTCAGGCTCGCGTTCCGGGCATCGGGGAATGCCGACATCGCGGCGTGCGTGTCGGATGACATCGAGCTGATCGCGCGAAGCCGGCTGTCGGGCCGCACCGACGGCTGGCCGTCACGCGTTCTTTGGGATACCTACACGAACGGCCGGTTTCCCTGCTAGCCGATGCGGCGTACCGGATGCGCCGATGCATGCGATCGGACGATGCCAATCACGTGCCTGCCGCGATGATTGTCAAACAGTGTGAGTCAATCGTCAGCATTTGCAACGGAAGTAACAGTCCCCGCAATTCGACGGTTTCGGGCGTGGGTGCGGCTACATTGGCTCCACCTGCCGCACGTCGCGGTGAGGCATGCGACAAGCCGCACGAAGGCGGCCCGCAGCAACAACGTCTTTGGGGAGAATGACCATGAACAAGATTCGCACGATTCTGCTTGGCGCCGCGCTGACGGCAATCGCATCGGCCGCTTTCGCACAAACGGCCCAGACGGGCGCAGAAGGTTCCGCCGGCGTCGGTGCACAGGTCCAGACGCCGCTGCTCGGCGGCGGCGTGGGCGTGCAGGCGGGTGCAGGCGCGAATGCCGCGGGCTCGGGGTCGGGCGCAGGCAACCTGGTCGGCGGTGCGCTGAACGGCGTGGGCAAGACGGTCGGCGGCGTCGGCTCGGCAGCGGGCAACGCGGTTGGCGGTGCGACGCAGGCGGTCGGCTCGGCTGCAGGTTCGGCGAAGGATGCCGCGACATCGGCCGTGCACACGACGAAGTCGCACGTGAAGCACGTTGCATCCTCGGCAAAGAGCCACGCGCAAGGCGCGGTGTCGACGGCGGGTGATGTCGCAGGCGGCGCGAAGGCGAAGGCCGGCGAAGCGCTCGAGGGTGCGGCGAACTCGGTGCAGGGCGGCGCATCGGTCGGCGTGAAGGGTTCGGCGTCGGCACAAGGCGGCGCGCTGTAAGCGATACGCTTTCAGCCACGGCCCGGCCCGCTTCGATGCGGGCCGGGCTTTTTTTCGGCGCGCGCCGCGCATCGCGGCCGCGTCAGTGTGCCGCGAACCGGAACAGGCGTGCCGCGCACCCTCTGCCCATTGCCTGCCCGCCATGCTTAAATAGCGGGGCTCCCGGTCGACGGTCGTTCTTGCGCGGCACCGGTCGATGCAGGCAAGCATGTCCGATCGGCAGCGTGACGACAGACGACTCCAAAGCGCTGCCGCGGCCCGCCCGGCGTGGTCCGATAACATTCCGAGGCATCACGACCATGACCATCCCGTTCCGTCTTCTCGCGCTTGCCTGCGTGCCGTGGCTCGCGGCTTGCGCGTCACCGCCCATGCCGCGCGGCGAGTGACGCGTGCGGGGTGAGCACGGTGGGCGCGAGGCCGGACGAATTCGCGGCGCCCGCTTTCAGGTACCATCCCGACCCGCTGGCGACGGGCGGCACGATCGGTGCGGACGAGCGCCGCCACCTGCGACGGCGCATCCGGCGGCGGTCCGGCCTGCGACCAGCGGCCGCGCGTCGTTCGACGGCGCACAATGCCGGTCGACATCGCCCTTTCGTCATGAACCAGAGGAATCTTCGTGAAGTTCATCCACGCCGCAGACATTCACCTTGACAGCCCGCTGCACGGCCTGAGCGCGTATCCGGATGCGCCGGCCGCGCAGTTGCGCAACGCGTCGCGCGAGGCGCTGCGGCAGCTCGTGGATCGTGCGATCGAAGAGGAAGTCGCGTTCCTCGTGATCGCCGGCGACCTGTACGACGGCGACTGGAAGGACCACAACACCGGCATTTTCTTCGGCCAGCAAATGGGCCGCCTGCGCAAGGCCGGCATTCGCGCATTCGTGCTCGGCGGCAATCACGATGCCGAAAGCGAGATGACGAAGAAGCTGACCTTGCCCGACAACGTCACCGTGTTCGGCCACCGCAAGCCGGAAACCTTCAAGCTGCCGGAATTCGACGTGGCGCTGCACGGGCAGAGCTTCAAGGACAAGGCCGTCGTCGACAATCTCGCGATCGGCTATCCGGATCCCGTGCCGGGCCATTACAACATCGGCGTGCTGCATACCGCGCTCGAAGGCTATGCGGCGCATGCGAACTATGCGCCGTGCTCGCTGGCAGAATTGCATGCGAAAGGCTACGACTACTGGGCGCTCGGCCACGTGCACGAATTCCAGCATTGGTCGGGGCCGTCGACCGTCGTGTTTCCCGGCAACCTGCAGGGGCGCCATATCCGCGAGACGGGCCGCCGTGGTGCGGTACTCGTGACGGTGGAGCAGGGCCGCACGCACGTCGAGCGCCTGTACCTCGACGTGCTGCGCTGGGAAGCGTTGTCGGTCGACGCGTCCGATTGCCTGACGGTCGCCGACCTGTCGAGAAAGATCGGCCAGTCGCTGGAGACGCTGTTGAGCGTCGATGGCCACGTGCCGCGCGCGGTGCGCGTGACGGTCACGGGCCGCACGCCCGCGCACGGTCTCTTCTTCGGCCGTGCGCCGCAATTGCGTGCGGAGGTGCTGAACCAGATCGGCATCATCGGCAACGAACGGCTGTGGCTGGAGAAGGTCCGGCTCGCGACGTCCGCGCCCGTGCAGCCGCAAGGCGAGAGCGAGCAACTCGAGGCGCTGGAGGATCTGAAGCAGATCCTGGCCGATGCCGCACACGATCCGGATTTTCTCGCGCTGCTCGAACGCGACCTGAAGCCGTTCGTCGGCAAGGTGCGCAGCGACGTGAAGGAAGAGGTGCCGCTGCTGACGATGGCGCGCGCCGGCGAACTCACGGCGCTGGTCGAGCAGGTCGGTCCCGCGTTGCTCGCGCGGCTGGCGAGGGGGGAATAAGCGATGCGAATCAGCCAGCTCGACCTGATCAAGTACGGCAAGTTCACCGACGAGACGCTGCGCTTTCCGTCGGCCGGCCAGGATTTCCACGTGATCGTGGGGCCGAACGAGGCCGGCAAGTCGACGATCCGGACGGCCGTGTCGGAACTGCTGTTCGGGATGAAACTGCAGACCCCGCTCGACTTCCTGCATGCGACGCCCGAACTGCGGATCGGCGGCGTGCTGGAGGGCGGCGCCGGCGCGCTCGCCTTTCATCGCGCCCGCGGGCGCAGTCCGCTGCGCACGCCCGCCGACGACAAGCTGCCGGACGACTATCTCGACGCCATCCTCGACGGCGCGACGCGCGAGTTCTTCGAACAGATGTTCGGGCTCGACCACGGGCGGCTCGTCGACGGCGGCCGGAGCATTCTCGACGCGTCCGACAAGCTCGGCCAGGTGCTGTTCGAATCGGCGGCGGGTGTCGGCACGCTCGGCCCCGTGCGCGAGGAACTCGACGCGCGCGCGGCCGAGCTGTGGGCGCCGCGGCGCAGCGGCAGCGCATTCGCGCAGGCCGAGACTTCGTTCAACGAAGCAGTTGGCGAACTGAAGGCAGTCCAGGTGCGCACGCGCGACTGGGTCGATCGCAAGGAGGCGCGCGACGCGGTCGAGCAGGAGATCGAGCAGGCGCGCGCGGAGCAGCGTCGCCTTGAAGCGCTGCGCTCGAAGCTCGAGCGCGTGCGGCGGCTGGCGCCGTACCTGAAGGAACTGACGATCAAGGAAGCGGCGCTGGCCGAACTGGGGGCCGTCGTCGAGCTGCCGCCGACCGCGTATGCCGACTTGCTGAAAGCGCAAGGCGATCTCGCGGCCGAACAGAAGGTGCTCGAGGAACGGCGCGCGGACCTGCTCGCGAAACGGCAGGCGCGTGATGCGATCGATCCGGATGCCGACGCGCTCGCGCTCGAAGCCGATATCGAAGCGCTCGACCGGCTGCGCGGCGCATGCATGAATCATGCACAGGATCTGCTGTTGCTCGGCGCGGACGTCGAGCGGCATCTGTCCGCCGCGGGTTCGGCCGCCGCGCAGCTCGGCTGGCCGACCGACGAGACGTCGCTGCGCGCGGCCCTGCCGACCGCGCTGTCGCTGAAGACGGTCGCGAACCTGCTGCGCGACCACGGCGCGCTGCATCAGGCGCTGGCCGGCGCGCGCGAGTCGCTCGACGAGCGCACGCAGGAACTCGCGCAGGCACGGGAACAACTGGCGCGCCTGTCGACCGTCGATGTGCCTGAAGCGCTTCGTGCGGCGCTCGCCGATGCGCAGGGCTTTCGCAATAGCGGGCAGCGTGAACAGGCACTCGAACGCGACATCGCGGCCGCCGAGCAGACGCTGTCCGACGCGCTCGATGCGCTCGGCCAGTGGCGCAAGCCGGTCGACGCGCTGCGTGCGCTCGACGTGCCGTCGGCGGCTCGGCTCGGTGTGCTGCTGACCGAAGCGAGCGAACGCGCGAGCGCGGCCGCCGCCGCACGCGATGCACGGGACGGCGCGCAGGAAGAACACGAGCGGCTCGAACTGCAGGAGAAGCATTTCGCTCAGACCCACAAGGTCGTCACGACCGCCGAGGTGCTGGCGGCGCGCGCTCGCCGCGATGGCGCCTGGGGCGACGTTCGCAGCGGCGCGGTGGATCTCGCAACCGGCGCGCCGGCTGTCGACGATGCGATTCGCCTTGCCGACGAACTCGTCGATGCGCAGCTCGGCGCCACGCAAGCGGCGGCGACACTGCAATCGCTGCGTCAGCAGGTCGAATCCGCGCACGTCGTGTTGACGCGCCGGCAGGCGACCGTGGACGAGCGCGAACGCGAGCTGGCGGCACATCGCGACGCGTGGGCCGAACTGGCGACGACGGCCGGCGTGCCCGGCATGCCGCTGGCGGCGATGGGCGACTGGCTCGCGAAGCGCGACACGGTGTTTGCCGCGCAGCTCGAGCTCGACCGCCTGCGCCGCGAATTCGCGACGATCCGCGATGCACGCGCTGGCGCGGAAGCCGCGTTGCGTTCGGCGCTGCGCGCGGTATCGCGCGGCGGCGACGCCGACGGCCTGACGGCACTCATCGCGATCGCCGGGACGTTCGTGCAGTCGGCGGAGAAGACGCTCGCGCAAAAGGACAGCCTGGAGGACCGCGCGCGCGAAGCCGAACGCGGATGCGCGACGGCTCGTTCGCGCGCAGGCCAGGCCCAGACCGCCTACGATGCGTGGCACGTGCAATGGCGCGACGCGCTTGCCGACGCGAAACTGTCCGCCCATGCGGTGACGCTGGCTGCCGCGGAAGGTGCGCTCGCGCTCGCGAATACGGTGACCGCCGAACTGGCCGACGCCGATGCGCCGCGCAACCGGATGACCGCGATCCGCGCGGAGCTGGCCGCGCTCGAGGCCGGTGCACGGCGACTGGCCGAAGCGCTCGAGCCCGCGTGGCTGGCGAGCGGCGACTGGCTGGACGTTGCGCGCCGGTTGACGATGCGCGTTGCGGCCGCACGGGAAACCGCGCGTGCGATCGGTCGTGCCGACGACGCGGTGCGGCAGGCCGACGGCAAGGTCGCCGATGCCGCCGCCGCGGTGGCAGGCGCGGATGCACGCGTTCAGCCGTTGCTGCAACTGGCCGGCGTCGCATCGATCGACGCGGCGCTGCCACTGGCCGAGCAATCGGATCGGCAGCGCCAGCTTCGACAGGCCGTCGATGCCGCGAAGGAGGCGCTGGTGCGCGACGGCGACGGCTTGTCCCAGCCGGCCGCCGAGGCCGAGGTCGCTGAACAGGACATCGCCGGCGTGCCCGCGCATCTCGAAGCGGTGAAGCAGTCGCTGGGCGACGTCGGCACGCGCCTGAACGCGCTCGCGCAGCAGCAGGTCGTGGCCCGGCAGGCATTCGGCGCGATCGACGGCCAGGCGAATGCGGCCGTGGCCGAAGCAAAGCGGCAGGAAGCGCTCGCGGCGATGGGCGATGCAGCGGAACAGTATCTGGAAGCGGCGACCGCGAGTCGCTTGCTGAAGTGGGCGACCGATCGTTATCGCGACCAGAAGCAGGGGCCGATGCTGCGCCGGGCGGGCGAGATTTTCGCGGGACTTACGCTGGGCGAATTCGCGCGGCTGACCGTCGACACCGAACGGACGCCGCCCGCGCTGTATGCGCGGCGCACGAAGGGCGCGTCGGTCGAGGTCGCCGGCCTGAGCGAAGGGACGCGCGACCAGTTGTTCCTCGCGCTGCGGATCGCGGCGCTCGAACTGCAACTCGCCAGCAGGACCGGGCTGCCGTTCGTTGCCGACGACCTGTTCATCAACTTCGACGATGCACGTGCGAAGGCGGGTCTCGAGGCGCTGCGCGATCTGTCGACGCGAACCCAGGTGCTGTTCCTGACGCACCACGATCACCTGCTGCCGCTCGTGCGGGACGTGTTCGGCGCGCAGGTCAACGTGGTCGCGCTGCAGCGCGAGGCAGCCGGCGCATGACACCGGGCGGCCCGATGTCCCGATACGTGGGAATGGTCATCGCGTACAGGTAGTATGTGCGGTTCCGAAATGCACGCGACCGGTTCTGCCGGTCACGGGTCCGGCCACACGAGGGATCGACATGAACAAGCTGGTAGCTGCCATTGCGTTCGCGGCGGACAAGCATCGCAATCAGCGGCGCAAGGACGACGAGGCGTCGCCATACATCAACCATCCGATTGCGCTGGCCGCTGTGCTGGCCAACGAAGCCGGCATCGAGGACGAGCGCGTGATCGTCGCGGCGGTGTTGCACGACACGATCGAGGACACGGAGACCACCGAGCAGGAACTGCTGCGGCTGTTCGGCAAGGACGTCGCGGACATCGTGATGGAAGTCACCGACGACAAGTCGTTGCCGAAGGACGAGCGCAAGCGCCTGCAGGTCGAGCATGCGGCGACGATCAGCCGCCGCGCGAAGCTCGTGAAGCTCGCGGACAAGATCTGCAACCTGCGCGACATCGCCCGGCATCCGCCCGCGGACTGGCCGCTCGAGCGCAAGCAGGCGTACTTCGACTGGGCGAAGTTGGTCGTCGACCGGATGCGCGGCGTACATCCGGGCCTCGAAGGGATCTTCGACGCCGCGTACGACGCGCGGCCGGCCGACTGACGCGCGGCCATGCGCGCGGCCCGATCCCGATCCGCCGAGCGGTCACTGCCTGCGGTGGCGGGCGTCGACGTGGGCGGCGACAGGAAGCAGTGCGACCTCGTGATCCTGCGCGGCTCGACGATCGTCCGGCGCGAGGCGCGGATCGCGCCCGAAGCGCTGCCTTCGCTGTGTATCGAGCATGACGTGGTGGCGGTCGGCGTCGACGCACCGAGCCTGTGGTGGACCGGAAGCGGGCGCCGGGCGGCCGAGCAGGCGCTCGCGCGTGAACGGATCTCATGTTTCCCGACGCCGTCGCGCGAGCAGGCCGTGGCCAGCACGTCGGGCTTTTTCGACTGGATGTTCATGGGGGAGCGCGTCTACCGTGCGCTGGCCGGCGCCTATCCGCTGCTGACCGACGCGCGGTATACCGGCGGGCGCGTGAGCTTCGAGACTTATCCGTACGCGATTACCTGCGCGATGCTCGGCAAGGCGATTGCGTCGGCGAAGCAGAAACGCAACCAGCGGCGGCAATTGCTCGCGCAACTCGGAATCGACGTGTCGACGCTGCGATCGGTCGACGCGCGGGACGCCACGCTGTGCGCATTGACCGCGCAATTCGTGATCGACGGCAGCGCACACGCGTATGGCGATGCGGACGGCGGGTATATCCGTGTACCGGTGGTCGGCGAGACGATCGTTCTCGATACGGTCCGGTCAGGGGCCGTGGCTCGCTGATACCCGTGAGCCCGTGGCAGCAGGGTGAGCTTTTTCGGGACGCGCATCGGACTGCCGACGTCACGGTGTCGAGCAGGGACAGCCGGTCGGCATGTGCGGAGCAGGTGGCGTGCGCATCGACATAGGCAGTCGACGCACCGTATGCCTCACGGCCGTGAGGCTCAGTCTTCGAGAATGGACTTCGGCACGCTGGAGAGATCGCAGGCATCGGCCTGCTCGAAGTAGCCTTGCGCATCGTCGATCATCACGACCGCGACGTCGATCAGTTCGTCGAGCCGCTGCAGCAGCGATTCGCGCCACTCGAAGTCCTCGTCGCGCTCGGGCGTCTTGTCGAGCTGCTCGATGATCGAGTCGGCGGTCTGCAGGAACGGGATCGCCTGTTGATAGTTTTCGATCGAGACCATCGCTGCGTTGCGCGCGCCGACGAGCCGTTCACGATGCTCGTCCGCCAGTTCGGACTCGCCGCTGATGCGCGGCAGGACATCCGAGATACGTTGCAGGAGCGGCGGGACCTGTTCTTCGAGCATGACGGCGCGCTCGCGCAGCGCGGCGTATTCATCGCGGAGATCGGCGTCGCCGGATTGTGTGGTGCTGTCCATCGTCGGTGTGAGTGCGTTGTTCGATCGCGGCATGATACTCGACGGCGCGCGCCCCTTCGTTTGTTCCGCAGCCGGATGACGAGAGCGCTACGCCAATACGGAGCGCGGAGGAACAGAGGATGTCGTCGACCGCCTATATCTAGGAGGAAAGAAGGCGGCATCCCGGATCCGCCGTGGACTTCTCGCGCTGCAGTATGTATTGAGCGTGACACCCCAAGCCCCCGTGCGCGGCAGCGCACGAGGGCTTTTCAAAATATTTTCACAAAGGGGGTTGCGCAGACGAGGGCAGGTGCTTAGAATCACGCCTCTTTCGCGCTAACGGAAACGCGGCGCGGGAGAAGAAGGGAAGCGGTGCTGTCGGGCGGGTCGTAGCGGCCTCGGCGGTGCAGGAAGTTGAACCCCAGCCGTCACAACGAAGCAGTTAAAAAGTTGTTGACGAACTGAAAAAGACGGTTCATAATCTCGCTTCTCTGCTGCTGAAAACGCAGCGCTGCTGAGAAAACCTCCGGGTCCTCGCAGACATGCTCTTTAAAAATTAACAGCCGATAAGTGTGGGCGCTTGATGGGCGCGAGCTGATCTTC
>NZ_CAJPGY010000035.1:0-68429 GCF_905339915.1 Burkholderia sp. BCC1985 | reverse complement strand
AGCGCATGCGTGCCGCCGTCGGTCAGCATGATCTGCGCGGGCTCCGCATGGACGCCGTGCTGCGCGAGCCGCCACGCGAGTTGCTGGCGCAACGCGGGCAGCCCGAGCGGTGTCGCGTAGTCGGTCAGCGCGTCGGGTTCGTCGCGCGACACCGCGCGCAGCGCACGTCGCAGGCTCTCGTCCGGCAACCACGACGACGGCAGCCAGCCGCAACCGGGCTTCACCGAGCCGGGCGCCGCCTCGAGCGACTGGCGCGACAGCCACAGCGGATCGAGTTCGCGATCGAGGCGCGGGCCGAGTTCGGCGAGCGCGAGCGGCGGCGCGTGGCCCGACACGTAGAAGCCGGAGCCGCGCCGCGCGACGAGCACGCCTTCGCTCGCGAGCCGCTCGTACGCATCGACGACGGTCGATTTCGATACGTGCAGCGCGTCGGCCATCATCCGGATCGACGGCACGCGCGCGCCGGGCATCAGCGCGCGGCTCGCGATCCGCGCGCGCAGCGTATCCATCACGGTTTCCACGCGCGTGCGCGACGGCGCGGGCGGAGCAGGGTCTTGCACGGAACGGCTCATGGCGAGAGGGAACTGTACGGCCGGTTGTCCAGTACAGTTTGTCCGAATTGTATTGGGCTGTAGCTTACGCGCTTTTCGCGGGCGGCGGATCATCGGTCATCCACCTTGTTCCGACCAGGATTTCCCGTGCAAAAGACGACCGACGGATGGCTCAGCGGCCTGCTGGGCGTGATCATCTTCAGTGGCTCGCTGCCCGCGACGCGCATCGCGGTGCAGGGGCTCGACCCGCTGTTCCTCACGTTCGCGCGCGCGACGATCGCCGGCGTGCTCGGCCTGATCCTGCTCGTCGCGCTGAAGCAGAAGCGGCCGACGCGTGTCGAGACCGCGTCGCTCATCGTCGTCGCGCTCGGGGTCGTGGTCGGTTTTCCGCTGCTGACCGCGCTCGCGCTCAAGCACGTGACGTCCGCGCATGCGATCGTGTTCGTCGGGCTGCTGCCGCTCGCGACCGCGCTGTTCGGCGTCTGGCGCGGCGGCGAACGGCCGCGGCTGCCGTTCTGGGTCTTCTCGCTGGTCGGCAGCGGCGCGGTGGCCGCGTTCGCGCTGCGCAACGGCGGTCGAGCGTCGGTGGCGGGCGATGCGTTGATGCTGGCCGCGATCGTCGCGTGCGGGCTCGGCTATGCGGAGGGCGCGCGGCTGTCGCGCCAGCTCGGCGGCTGGCAGGTGATCTCGTGGGCGCTCGTGCTGTCGCTGCCGGTGATGCTGCCGCTCACGTGGTTCACGTGGCCCGCGACGTTCGACGGCGTCGACGCCGCCGCGCTGTGGGGGCTCGCATATGTGTCGCTGTTCAGCATGCTGATCGGCTTCGTGTTCTGGTATCGCGGCCTCGCGCTCGGCGGGATCGCGGGCGTCGGCCAGTTGCAGCTGCTGCAGCCGTTCTTCGGTTTCCTGCTCGCGGCCGGGCTGCTGCACGAGACGGTGCCGCCGTCGATGCTCGTCGTGACGGTCGTGGTCGTCGGCTGCGTGGCCGGTGCGAAGTATTTCTCGAAGATGGCGCCGGTGCGGCGCGCGGGCTGATTCACGCACGGAGCGGTCGCGCGACGACGTGACGGGTGCCGCCCGTGCGCCGTCGCGCGTGCACCGTTTACCCCATCACCACGTTCGCGAGCCGAAACTGGTACGCGGTCGCGGTCGTGCCGCCACCGCCGCCCGTCATCACGATGTCGGCGCTCTTGATGCCGAGCAGCGACAGTTCGGTGTTGATGTCGGACAGCACGGCCGAATTCATCACCGCGCCCTGTTCGATCTGCGACGCGGTGCCGATCCACAGCGTCGGCTTGAACTCGAACACGGCCTTCTGGCCCGGCACGATCCCCGTCTTGTGCGCGAGCAGCCGGTTGTCCTTGAAGACCGACGCGGTGATCGCTCCCTGGCTCAGGTCGTTGCGCAGCTGGATCTCGCGCGACGTCGGGGCGGGGCCGGCGAGCGCGAGCACGTTGCCCGACGTCGAGCGCGACACGTTGAAGACCTGTCCGTTGTCCGCGCGCTTTTGCGGCATGTAGTTGCCGTCGGCATCGCTCGCGGAGACGGTCGTCAACAACGGGAACACGAACGGATGGTTGTCGCCGCGTCCGCAGTTGGTGATGACCTTCCACGCGATCGCGAGCTCGTCGAAGTCCGTCGACACGTTCTTCTGGAAGATCACGATCTGGCTGTTGTTGACGTCGTTCGACAGGTTGACGAAGTTGAGATTGATGTCCATGAGTCACCTTGATTCGATTCGGATAACTGATTGAACGGGCGCCGGCCGTGCATCGCCGGCGCACGGACCGTTACGCCATCACCACGTTTTCCAGCCGGAACGTGAACGGCGTCGAGCGCGGGCCGGGGCCGCCGCCGGTCATCACGATGTCGGCGCTCGCGATGCCGAGCAGCGACAGTTCCGTGTTGATGTCGGAGATCACCGCGGAATTCATCAGCGCGCCCTGTTCGATCTGCGACGCGACACCGATCCAGATCGTCGGCTTGAACTGGAACACCGCCTTCTGGCCCGGCGCGACGGAGGTCTTGCGCGCGAGCGCGTTGCCGTCCTTGTAGATCGTCGCGTTGATCGCACCGGCCGGCAGGTCGTTGCGCACCTGCACCTCGGAGCTCGCGCCCGGGTCGCCGCCGAGCTGCAGCACGTCGCCCGAGCTGGAGCGCACGACCTGGAACACCTGGCCGTTCGCCGCGACCTGCTGCGGCATGTAGTTGCCCCAGCTGTCGCTCGCGCTCACGCTCATCGTCATCGGGAACTTGAACGGATGGTTGTCGCCCTGGCCGCAATTGCGGATCACCTTCCACGCGATCGCGAGTTCGTCGAAGTCGGTCGCCACGTTCTTCTGGAAAATCACGACGCTCGAGTTGTTGGCGTCGTTCGAGCGGTTGATCAGGTTCAGTTGGATATCCACGTCGTTGCTCCTTGAGTTTGAAAAAACGGCAGTCGGTCTGCCGCACACCTTTCCCGCCGGCCCGGCCGCGAAGCCGTGCCGTCAAGCCGGTTCAAGCCTGTCGGGCGGCACTACGCGCGCACGATATGTTCGAGCGCGAACGCGAACGGCTGCGCGTCGGTGCCGGTGCCGCCGCCCGTCATCACGATGTCGGCCGCGGCGACGCCCGCCAGCGGCAGCATCGTGTTCGCGCTCGACATCACCGCCGCGTGCAGTGCGCGGCTTTCCTGTATCTGCGACGCCACGCCGATCCACAGCGTCGGCGTGAAGCGGAACACCGCCTTCTGCCCGGGCGCGACCGCTTCCTTCACCGCGATCAGCCGGCCCGCGCTGAACGCGTTGACGTTCACGGCGCCGCGCCGCAGCCGATTGACGATTTCGATGTCGCCGCCCGGTGCGTCGGCCGGGTCGGGCACGAGCCGCCCGCGTCCGGTCGGCTGCGCGTCGATCACGAAGCGCACGCCGGCGGGCGCCGCGACGCGCGGCGAGAAGTTGCCGTGCTCGTCGCCGAGCGCGACGTCGATGTCGGTCGAGTAGTCGAACGGATGGAAGCAGTCGCGTCCGCAATAACGGATCACCTTCCACGCGATCGCGAACGTATCCAGATCGGGGATCACGTCGCGCTGGAACAGCACGACCTCGCTGTTGCCGCAGTCGTTCGAACGGTTCACGAAGCGGAGCTTGATGTTCATGATGCTTGCTCCTCATCCGGCGTGCCGCGTTCGTCGCGCAGCGTGCGGTCGGCCCACTGCGCGAGCGCGGGCGCGACGCCGTTCGCGAGCGACGCGACGTGCAGCGCATGCGCACGCGCCTGCGCCTGCAGGTCGCCGGCGAAGCGCCCGAGCGCCATCGCGGCATCGGCCGGGCCGCGCGTGCGGCCGAGATCGTCGAGGTATTGCGCGGCCGCGTCGGCCATCGCGCCCGCGTGCTGGAGGTGGCTCTGCGTGAAGCGCGTCGCGAGATCCGCGTTCAGGGCCGCCAGCTCCTTGACCGCGGCGGCCGAACTGCCGAGCCCGAACCGTTCGAGCTGGCCGCGCCACAGTGCGTCGGTCGCGGCCTGGCATGCATCCGTGTAGCGATGGCCGGCGAGCAGCGCGGTGTGCGCGAACGCGCGCCACGCGGGGCCGCCGGATGTACCGCCGGTGCCGGTCGTCTGCGCGGCGAGCTTGCCGAACAGCTGGAGCGCGTCGGCGTGCGCGCGTTCCCATTGGGCGATGAACGTGGAGAACATGGCGATTCCTCGTGAAGAAGGAGCGATGACGGCGCGACGGCAGCCGCTACGCGGATTACCGACGCGCGGCGCCGAGGCGCTGCACCATCTGCATCACGGCGGCCATCTGCGGCGCGTCGCGGCGGTAGAAGCCGGGTTGGAGCGGATCGGTGCTCGTATAACCCCAGAAATCCCAGCAGCCGAGCGGATTGACGGCCGATTTCTCGACCTGCGGATACAGCACGATCAGCCGGTTCGTGTCGGCGATCTCGTTGTAGCCGACGCCGCGAATCATCCGCTCGCCGACGGTCGCGACGTTCTGCACGCAGCCGTGGAAGACGACGTGCACCGCGCAGGTCGCGCGTTCGCAATCGGCCGGCACGTACGCATAGCCCGTATCGCCGAGCGACGCGCGGCGCTGCGGATCGAACGCGCGCTGGTCGAACGCCAGCAGCTTGCCGCCAGCCTGCGCGGCGGGCGCGTTGAGCGGCTTGTCGGGCGTGCCGTAGATCCAGCGCACGATGTCGTGCGCCTGCTGGAAGCCGCAGTTGTCGATATACGGGCTCGCATTCGCACTGCACGCGTTGTCCTCGGGGCGGTTCGTGATGAACGCATGCCCGGCGTCCGGCGATTGGCGATACTGAAGGTTCGCGGCCGGAACCTGCGCGAGCGTGTAGAAGCGCGCGGTCTGGTCGACGACGCGCGTGAACACCACCGTATCCTTCGCCCCGCTGAACACATAGATGCGCTGGCCGTGCAGGTTGACCGGATCGTCGATCTCGTCGCGCTGCGCGAACGTGCGCGCGGCGCGCCATGCGTCGGCCGCGGAGGGCGCGGGGCCGATCGGCTGCATGCACAGCGTGGTCGCGGCCACCGCCGGCGGGATCAGCGCGTTCACGCCCGCGCAATAGAACGGCCCGCCCGCGACGATGCCCGCGCCGATCAGCCGGCTCGAGAACGCGACGTCGAACTGCGCGGCCATGAAGCCGCCGGACGACAGCCCCGACACCGACGTGCGCTGCAGGTCGGCGCCGTATGCGGGAAGCGGATCGGCGGGGGCGGCGAGCGCGGCGTGCGGCGCGAGCGCAGCCAGGGCGGCGACGGCAACGGTAACGGTGGCGGTGACGGCGGCGCAAGCGGCGCCCAGCGCGCGGCGCACTACGTGCGAGGCGGCGGTGCGGGGCAGAGTCGTGCGGCCGGGCGAGCGGGTGACGTTCATGCGGGGCTCCTGTCGTGACGAGTGGTGAATGACAAGGGTTGTAACGGTACGGATGCAGCAAGACTTCAGCGACGGTTTCAGCTTACGGGCAGCCGACGCGCTGCGAAATGGCGCGAACGACACGCACGACGACCCGTGACGTTCGGCCGGTGCGGCGTCACGGCGCTCACGACAGAAACAGCGCGCGCTCGGCCCGGCGGCGCTTCGTGAGGCCCGCGAGCGGCTTGCCGCCGGCCTTGTTCCAGACGAGGAACTGGTCGGCCGCCCGCGCGCTCGCGCCGGCGTTCAGGTAGCGCAGCAAGGTCGACGAGCGCAGCCGTCCGGCGCCGAGGTTGAAGACGAACGACATCAGCGCATCGAACTGCTGCTGCGTGACCGGCACGCGCAACAGCTTGCGCAGGTTCAGCTCGGCGCCGCGCAGGTCATGCCGCAGCAGCGCCTCCGCTTCGGCCGGCGTCAGCGGGCGCGTGAAGCGCTCGTTCGGCAGGATCAGGTGCCCGTAGCCGATCGTCGGCTTGCCGACCGCGTCGAGATAGCGCGCGAGCCGCAGCCCCTCGAACTGCTTGATCAGCGCGATGCCTTGCTCGCCGGTGCGTTCAGGCTGGTTCGCCATCGTCGTTCTCCTTGCTGCCCGGCCGTGCGCGCGGCACCAGGCGATGCGTGTATTCGTCGATCACGCGCATGATCGCTTCGGGCGGCGGCAGCGCCGCGAACTGCATTTCGATGTCGATGTGCTCGGTGTCGCGCTGCCGCGCACTGCCCGGCGCGGCGTCCTTCTTCTCCGAGCGCGGCGCGAACGTCACGTAGAAGCGGCCGCGCTGGTCGTCGTTGCCCGAGATGCCGCCGGCCGGCAGCGCCTCGGTGAAGTCGCCGCGCACGGTCAGGTGCACGACCATCCGGTCGAGCGCGAGCCCGCGCGGCGTGGCGAGCGCGACGAGCGGCACCGGCATCGTGTGCTCCGCGTCGAGTGCGACCGTGACCTCGCGCGGCGCGAGCAGGCCGTCGTCGCGCAGATCGAAGAACTGGTCGAGCACGGCGGTGTACTGGTGCGCGAGTAGCTGGTTCGCGGCGGCCGCCGCGTGCTGCATCCCGCGCGCGATCTCGTCGAGCGCGATGCCGCGCGGCGGCGGGCGTTCGTCGTCGGCCGGGGCGCCGGGCGGCGGCGTGGGCGGCGCAGGTGGCGTCGGCGAAGCGGGTGGTGTCGGCGAAGCGGGCGACACAGGCGCAGCGGGCGGCAAGCCGCCGGTCGATGCGCCGGCCGCGGCGGCCGGGGCATCATTCACGCCCGACGCGGCGCCGGCCGGCCAGCCGGCGGAACCGGGTGTCGCGTGGCGCGGCGGATCGACGCCTGCCGCCGCCGGCACCGCGCCGCCCGTGCCGGCGACCGCGTCCGGGCCCGCGCCAGCGACCGCGCCGCCACGGCCTGCCACCGCCCCGGCCGCCGGCGGGACCGGCCCGTCCGGTTCCTGCCGGGCAGTGCTGCCACCCGGACGCGCATCCGCGTCGTCGTGCCCGCCGCCGCCCGCGCGGCGCGACCGTCTGAAGAGCCTGAACATGGCCGGTCCGCGCGCTTACGCGTGCGCCGGCTGCTGGGCGCCCGCATCGGCTCCGGCCGGCGCGGCCGCCTTGCCGCCGGCACCCGACGCGTCGCCGACCAGCTTGCCGTCGGTCGGCGTCGCCGGCAGCGGCTTCACGTCCTTCGCGTTGCCTTCGGTGACGACCGGCTTGGTCGCGGCCTCGGTCAGGAAGTCGATCACGCGCATCAGCGCTTCGGGCGGCGACTGGCGCTTCACCTGCGTATGGATCGAGTATTTCGCGCGCGTGTCGGTGCTGCGCGTCTGCTCCGCCTTGTGCGACACGCGCCCGGACACGCTGACGCTGATCGGCCCCCAGCCGAACTTCGCCTGGAATTCGCCGCCGGCTTCGGTCGACGACGACGACTTCTCCGACTGCGTGATCTCCATCTCGAAGTCGATCGTGCCTTCCTCGATCGCGATGATCGGATGGACGATCGCCGCGAGCAGCGGGATGCGCATCGTCTTCTGCACGACGCCTTTCGACACGCCGCTTTCGTCCACCAGCGTCTCGTCGTAGTCGAACTGGACGGCCACGGCCTTGCCGCCCTGGATGCAGACCTGCATCAGGAAATCCGCGTAGCTCTTTGCGGCCTGCGTCTGCGCGCTGATCATCGCCTTTAACGGGCCGGCGATCATTTGGTCCATGGGTAAAGCGTTAATCACCGAGCCAATGAAATTCGCGTCCATGAATAAACTCCTCTTCGTGTTGAAGACAACGGAAATTCGCTGTCGTTATTCACATTAGGAAATTGAAGACGTTTACCAAATATGACGTCCGTCACGTCCGGCGGCCCGGGCCGGCGCGCGGCGGGCATCGGTACGCGCGGCGGGGCGCGGCGTGGACGAATTAGGCCATTCGTCACGGAGCGACGGGCCTAGTGCGCGGTGTGTAAAACAGCGGTAAAAAAAACGCCGGGTAGGGAAGCAAAAAATCCTAAACCGAGCATCCCGATTTCGAGGAAACCGCGCAATGAACGTTCTGATGATCGATAGCCCGCCGTTATTCGTCGCGGGCGTGGCGGACGTACTGTGTAAACGCGATGTCGACTGGCATGTGTGGTCGGCCCGCCGTCCCGAGGACGTCTTGCGCTTGCGCGACGCGTTGCTGCCCGGGACGGTCGAGGCGATCACGATCGAATGCGGCGAGCACGCCGCACGGCCGAGCTGGCCGAGCGTACTGAACGAGACGTTTGCCGGCGCACCGTGGCTGTGCGTGGTGGCCGCCGTGTGCCGCCGCACGATTGCCGATGCGCTGCTGGCGGGGGCGGCCGGCATCATCGACCGGCACGCGAGCGCGGACGAATTCGCGGATGCGCTCGGCCGCGTCGCGGCCGGCGCGATCTACGTGCCGCCGAACGACGGCGGCGCGACGCAGGCGCCCCCGGGCGGCGTGCCGGCCGGCGACGATCGCGCATTCGAGCGCCTCACGCCGCGCCAGCGCGAGGTGCTGCGGCTGCTGGCCGAAGGCAAGTCGAACAAGCAGATCTGCCGTGTACTGAATGTCGCGGAGGGCACGATCAAGAACCATCTGTACGCGTTGTTCCGCCAGATCGGCGTGAGCAACCGGACGGAGGCCGCATTGTGGCTCGCGCGCCACGTTCCGGCCGAGCCGGCCGGATTCACGTTCGCGCCGGCGTGCCATTCGCCCGGCTGATGCGTGCGACGGGCGCACCGATCGGGCCGGCACGCGAGCGTGCCGCGGGCGAAGGCGGGTTTCGCGCGGCGGCGGCAACGGTGCGCCCGCGCCGCGTCGCGCTACTGCCGGGGCGCGTCGGGCGGAAGCGGATCGTCCGCGGCCGACGGCGCGGGGTGGGCCGCGAGCATCGCACGCGTGAATTCGGCGAGGCGCGCGCGGACGGCCTCGGCGGATGCCGCGCCGTCGAGCGATTGCTGCAGATCGAGCAGGTTGGCCGCCAGTTCGCCCTGCCACTGCGCGCGTTCGCTGGCGGCGCGCGCGCGATTTGCGGCGAGCGCCGCGCCGACGTCGGTCGAGCGGTCGCCCTGCACCAGCGTCTCGAGCGTCTCGACGAGCCTTTGCAGCACGCGATGCACGGCCGTCGCCGAGAAGCCGCCGAGCATCGCGAGCGCCGGCCGCCCGAAGTTGTGCATGCTGCCCTGCGCGAACAACTGGGCCGGCAGCATCTGGACGATGATCAGGCCGGCGATCACGCCGAGAATCAGCCGCGCGCCATACGATGCGTCGTATTTCGGATCGTAGGTCGACGCGGCGACGTAGTGGTGCGCCTGGAACAGCGTCGCGAACGACGCGCCGAGCCCCGCGCAGCACAGCAGGAAGGTGGTGTTCCACAGCAGCTGCACGCCGTTGGATTGCAGGAAGCCGCGCTCGATGTTCTCGCCCGACACATGCGGCGACAGGCTCGTCAGCACGACCGCGAGCAGGAAACCGAGCGCCGACCCGGTCAGCAGCCGGATCAGCGGCACCGGGCCGAGCCACGCGAACGGGTGCGCCTGGCGCCGGTGCATGTCGAGCAGCGTGACGGCCTGCGGCGTCGCGGGCGCGACGAGCGTCGCGAGCTTGCGGTGGATCGCCGCGAGCGCGTGCTGCTGCGCGGGCGCCAGCGGCGTGGTGGTCGACGCGCCCGGCGCCGGGTTGGACGCCGGGTTGGACGAAGCGGCGGCCGCGATCAGCGCCGCGAGCCGCGCGACGAGTTCGGGCTCGATCGGCAGCCCGTGATGGAGCGCGTAGCGCGCCATCGCCTCGCATTCGTCGCACAGCTGCGCGGCGAGATCGTCCGGCGCGCGTGGCGGCTCCTGCAGCGCCGTCCGCGCGCGCCAGCGCCCGAAGCGCGGGGCGCCCATGTCACGGTGCGCCGTCCGCATCCGGCACGTCCACGTCGAATGCGTGGATTGCGACGCGTTCGCGTTCCGCGCTCGACAGGTGGCGCACGCACGGCGCTTCGGCGACCCGCTGCCAGTGCGTCTGCGTGCGGTCGACCGCGAACACGACGACTTCCTTGTGGCGGCGGCCGTCGTTGTGCGCGATGTATTGCAGCGAGTCGGGCACGTCGAACGCGTCATCGGTCGGATTCACGCCGTACGACAGCACGAAGTCGAGCACGAGCGCGCCGTCGTCGAGATGCGGCGGCTTGACGTCGTTGCCGGGATACTCGCGCCATTCGAGGAAGTCGAGGCAGATGTCGATGCCGAACGGCGGCGCTTCGCCGAGCCGATTGTCGAAGCTGTCCGACAGGCGCGGGCCCTGATACGGCGACGACGGCGGCGCGTCGGCCGTCGCGCTTTGCGGCGACACGTCGCTCGTCTTCAGCACCTCGACCAGCGTGCCGTCGCCGAGCTGGAACGTGTGGGCGAGCGGCGTCTCGAGCGCATCGACCGAGTCGCCGTAGTCGATCCACGACGTATGCCGCTTCGGCCAGATCGCCGCGCGGCGCGTTCCGTCGTCGTCGCCGTCACCATCGCCCCCTGCGCCGCGCGCGAGCGGCGGCAGGAAATTGGTCGTCGCGAACGTGAAATTCAGCGACACGTACGGCCCGACGAACGCGCCGTCATCGGGCACGTCGGCCGCCGTCTCGTGCTTGACGAGCATCGCGACGGTACCGGGCAGGAACACGATCGGCCCGTACTGATCCACCGGAAAGCGATCGGCGACCGCGCCGATCGCGCGCCGCACCGGATCGAGCTGCAAGTCGACGATCGCATGGAGTTCGTCGACGTCGTTCAGCGCGTCCCACGGCACGTTCCAGTAGAACTCGGGCGCGGTGACGAACGTGACGCGGCGTGCATCGTCGTCTTTCGCGTCGCGCCGCACGGCTTCGAACGCGCTCGACAGCGCACCGTTCAGGTGATTGAACAAGACCCCCTGCACGCGCGCTGCATACGCATCGAGCGCTTCGTCGGGCGCACGCAGGGGTTTGCAGTCGCATGAATAGCGCACGGAAACGATTCGGACTGGCTGTTTCATGACGGTTTCCTCTTCCTTGATGATGGCGGCGCGGCGCTTCAGGCCGCACCGCCGCGGCTTCAAACGGACGTGATGTCGGTGATCCAGAACCACGGGTTCGCGTACGGCCCGTCGGTGACCTTGGCGACGGTCTGTCCGGGCCCCGGATCGAGCGTGCCGGGCACCCAGGCTTCGTAATGGATCGGCGAGAAGTACAGGCGGCCGAACACGTAGTCGAACGCGATGCGCGCGCGATTGCCGCCGCGGAACAGCGCATTCGTGCCGGCGGTGTATTCGACGTAGCCGGTCGTTTGCGCGCCGCCGCCGCGACCGTTCGAATTCGCCTTGAACGTGGCCGCATAGCGTTCGTACAGCTTCGCGCGCTCGGTGAGCCCGGCGAACGGGTCCGTCGCCGTGCCGTAGGTGAAGGTCGGCAGGTAGCGCGGCACGTTCTGGTGGATCTGCCGCATCGCGCCGAGCACGTCGCCGCCGATGTGGCGCCCGGACGGGCCGCGATCGACGACGCGCGCGGACGTGGCGATTTCGGACATCAGCGCCCGCAGCTCGGGCGGCGCGTCGAGCCGCGCGAACGGAATCACGTACATCGGCAATGCGCAGCCGGTCTGCTGCTTGCCCGCGCGCGGCGTATCGCCGGCATTCGCGATCAGGCCCAGTACGAACGCTTCCCAGCGCAGCGACGCGTTGAAGTCGAGTCCAGACATGAGTGGCTCCTTCGCCGGCATCAGGCCGGCTCGCCGAGCGGGAAACCCTTCGCCGCCCAGTTGTTGAAGCAGGCCGTGCGATCGTCGTTCGGCGCGTAGGTCGCGAGCGTGCCGTCGAGCAGGCCGGCGATCGCATGCTCGGTGCGCGCGAAGCGCAGCGCCTCGGACAACGCGATCACGAGCCGTGTGAGATCGGGCTTGAACGGTGCGGGCTTCGATGCGTCCGCCGGCTTGAGTTTCGACAGCGTCCACACGGCCTGATGGAGGTTGCTCGGATTGATCGTGGGCAAGGGATCGGTCGCGTAGCCGAGCCAGCCGTACGAACCGTCGCCGCCGAGCGCTGCCGCGCCGGCCGGCGTGCCGCCCGGAAACGGCCGGATGTCGAATACGAAGGTGCCGCCCTGGCTGACGAAGCCGAGCGTGTACAGCGACGCGTCGACGGCGGGGCCGTTCTTCGCGGCTTGCCACGCGAGGTTCAACAACAGCGACACGCGCGGCGCGCCGGTGTCGTCGCCGATCACGACGTCGACGGCTTGCCGCGTCGCGCGCGTGCCGTTCTGGCGGATCGCGTTGCGCAGCGCCGTGAGGTCGTCCTGGTAGTCACGGCCGGTGGTGAGTCGAAGTTGCACGATGTTCGCTCCTGCAGATAACCCGGCGTTGCTCGGCCGTCGAGACGGCGCGCGGGTCGAAGCGAATGCGCTGCCGTGCGGCCACTGTGCGTGGTGCGCGGCGGGCGAACAATGCGGCAGAAGTCATTGGCCGGGGTGTGACCGAACACCCGGGAAGCGGGTGTCGGATTCGGTCGGCGCAGGTGGAGAAGGGGAGAAGGTTCGAAGGTGCGAAGGGGCGAGGCGACCGCGTGTGGAAGATCGGCGACTTCGGCGGCGTGCTTCATGCGTTGCCGGGCGGCATGAGCGCCGCGCGCCGAAAAGCACAACGGCCAGATTTGCCGGTAGCGGCAAACCTGGCCGTTGGCGTGACTGCCGCCGAATGCGTGTTACTCGAACGTTTCGAGCGCGAGCAGTTCGTCGATCGTCTGCCGGCGGCGGATCAGCCGCGGCGTGCCGCGATCGACGAGCACTTCCGGCGCGAGCGGCCGGCTGTTGTAGTTCGAGGACATCGACGCGCCGTAGGCGCCCGCATCGTGCAGGAACAGCAGGTCGCCGATCTGCGGCTGCGCGAGCTTGCGGTGCGTGACCACGCCGCCCGCGTCCTGCGTGAACACGTCGCCGGACTCGCACAGCGGCCCCGCGATCGCGATGTCGACGAGCGGCCGGCCGGCCGGCAGCGCGCCGTCTTGCGTGTGGACGGACACCGCATGGTAGCTGCCGTACATCGACGGCCGCATCAGGTCGTTGAAGCCCGCGTCGATCAGCACGAAGTCGTGCTTCGGACGGCGGTTCACGGCCTGCACTTCGGTGACGAGCGTGCCGGCCTCGGCAACGAGGAAGCGGCCCGGTTCGATCTCGATGCGCACCGCGTGGCCGAGATGCCGTTCGATCCGCTTGCGCGCGGCATCCCACTGGCTGAAGTAGTGACCGACGTCGACGCGCGGCTCGCCGTCGCGATACGGAATCGACAGCCCGCCGCCGGCGGAAATCGCTTCGATGTCGTGGCCGAGCGACGTGACGAGGTCGACCATCGCATCGCACACCTGAGACAGGTGGCCGTAGTCGACGCCCGAGCCGATATGCATGTGGATGCCGACCAGCTTCAGCCCGTACTGGCGCACGATCTCGATCGCGCGCGGCACGTCGTCGATCCAGATCCCGTGCTTGCTCTGCGGGCCGCCGGTGTTGGTCTTGTTGCTGTGGCCGTGGCCGAAGCCGGGATTCACGCGCAGCCACACGCGATGGCCGGGCGCATGCTCGCCGACGCGCGCGAGCATGTCGAGCGAGCCGGCGTTCACGGTCACGCCGTGCTTCAGCACGGCCGCGAGCGTCGGGCGGTCGATCAGGTCGGCGGTGAACACGACGCCTTCCGGCTCGCCCGCCGGACTGAACCCGGCCGCGAGGCTGCGCTCGATCTCGCCGAGCGACACGGCGTCGACGCACGCGCCTTCCTCGCGCATCAGCTTCAGGATATGCAGGTTCGAGTTCGCCTTCTGCGCATAGCGGATCACGTCGAACTGGCGCAGTTGGGCGATGCGGTCGCGGATGACGTCGGCGTCGTACACCCACAGCGGGGTGCCGTATTGCTGCGCGAGCGTCGCGAGCTGGCGGGAATCGAGGGACATGGCGGATGAATCGGATCGAATGAACGGACAGCGTGAATGATGCGCCTGAATGGCTATACAGTAAAATGCATGTTTTTCGACATTCGATGCATTTCTGATATAGATAGCCATGCTCACACACCGGCACATCGAGGTCTTCCGCGCGCTGATGGTCACCGGCAGCACGACGCGCGCGGCCGAGATGCTCTATACGTCGCAGCCCACGATCAGCCGCGAGCTCGCGCGGATGGAGCAGGTGGTCGGCTTCGCGCTGTTCGAGCGCTCGCACGGCCGGTTGCGGCCGACGATGGCCGCGCTCACGCTGTTCGACGACGTGCGGCTCGCGTATGTGGGGCTCGAGCGCGTCGCGGCGACGGCCGCGCGGCTGCGCGAGTTTCGCGACGGCCAGTTGTCGGTGATCGCGCTGCCGGCGTTTTCGCACGCGATCCTGCCCGGCGCATGCCGGCGCTTTCACGACGCGCATGCGGGCGTCAGCGTGTCGGTCGCGACGCAGGAGTCGCCGGTGCTCGAAGAGTGGCTGACCGCGCAGCGCTACGATGTCGGGCTGACCGAGCACGACGTCGCGCCGGCCGGCACCGTGCTCACGCCGCTGCTCGAAGTCGACGAGGTGTGCGTGCTGCCGGACGGCCATCCGCTGCTCGCGCAGCGCGCGATCGATCTCGCGGATCTCGCCGATCGCCCGTTCGTGAGCCTGTCGCTGAACGACCCGTACCGGATCCTGATCGACGAGGCGTTCGCGCAGCTCGGTGTCGCGCCGCGTTCGGTGGTCGAGACGCCGTCGGCCGTGTCGGTGTGCGCGTTCGTCCGGCAGGGGCTCGGCGCCGCGATCGTCAATCCGCTGACCGCGCTCGATTTCGTCGGGCGCGACCTGCACGTGCGGCCGCTCACGCGCTCGTTTCCCTACCGCGTCAGCGTGATCGTGCCCGAGCACCGGCCGAAGAGCCTGCTCGTCGACGCATTCGCCGAAGCGCTGCGCGGCGAAGCGCAGGCGATTCGCGAGCGGCTCGCCGCGCTGCCGGGCTGACGATAGCCGTATGATGGGCGTTTCGCTGCGCGCAGCCTGCTCCTCTTCGTCATCTTCACGGAAACGGAACCCGTCATGACCGATGCTGCATCTTCCCTCGAACAACCGACGCTCACCGGCGAGCGCATCGCGCTGCGGCCGCTCGAAGCATCCGACCGGCAGGCGTTGCTCGATGCGGCGGCGGACGGCGAGCTGTGGAACCTGAAGGTCACGGTCGTGCCGGGCGAGGAGACGGTCGACGCCTATCTCGATACGGCGCTGCAAGGCCGCGCGGCCGGCACCGTGATGCCGTTCGTGATCGTCGAGCGTGCGTCGGGCCGCGTGATCGGCAGCACGCGTTTCTGGAAGATCGACCGCAAGCACCGCAAGCTCGAGATCGGTCATACGTGGCTGAGCGAATCGGCGCAGCGCACGCGTGCGAATACCGAAGCGAAATGGCTGCTGCTCGCGTATGCGTTCGACACGCTGCACTGTGTGCGCGTGCAGTTCACGACCGACGAGCTGAACGAGAAGTCACGCGCGGCGATTCTGCGGCTCGGTGCGAAGCAGGAAGGGATCGTGCGTCACGAGCGGATCATGCCCGATGGCCGCAAGCGCAATTCGGTACGCTTCAGCATCATCGACGACGAATGGCCGGAGGTGAGCGAGCGGTTGCGGGCGAAGCTCGCGACCTGACGCGAGGCGGGTGCCGCGTGCGTCGCGCCGCCGCAAACGGGGCGGCGACGCGACGAGGGGGGAAGCGGCGTGCCGCGCGCGATGCGCGGCGGGGCAGCGCGTTACTGCGCCGATGCGAGGTGATGACGCTGCGCGAGCTTCTGCGCGGCCGCGTAGTGCGCCTGCAGGATCGGCAGCGCCTGGCGTGCGACTTCCTTCAGCTTCGTGTCGCGGCCCGACGCGATTTCGGCCTGGAATGCCGAGATCGTCTTCTGCTGGCCGGCGAGCGCGACCTGCTCGATATACGCCTTGTCGAATTCCGCGCCGCGCAGGGTCTTGATGCTGTCCAGCACGGCCGTGTCGGGATCGTTGGCCGGCACGTCGACGCCGCGCGGGCTGGCCGCGCGCATCGCCTGGATGATCTTCTCATCGTCGGTCGACACGCGTTGCGCGAACGCCTTCACCTGGCTGTCCGACGTGCGCGAATCGGCGATGCGTGCGGCGTCGTGCTGGGTCGACACGGTTTTCGTGCCGTCGTTGATGAAGGCCTGGTCGGCTTCGTGGATGCGCGTCTGCGTGGCGGCGGCCGGTGCGGACGGCGCCGGTTGCGCGGTTTGCGCGGTCGCCGTCACGGCGACGAGAAGCAGGCCAGCGGCAGACAATGCAAGGCGCGAGACTTGGGGAAAGCGGTTCATGGGACCTCCTTTCTATCGGGGCTCTGATTAACGGACGGATCGCGTGATCCGCAGCTGTGCGAGAGACCGGGCGCGCCCGGGCCGGGCTCGATCGCCGCTCTGCCGCGGCGGCGTTCGAAGTGTTTCCCGGCCCGACTGATTCTAGGAGAGCGCTCAGGTAGCAGGTGCAACCGCGCTGTGGTTTGTGTAACGGTTGGTAAGACGAAACGATGGGTGCGCGCGCGGCCAGGTAGGGCGTACCTGTTGCGTGCATCGTGGCGGCAATTTTTGCGTGCGCGGCGTGCATGTGATCGCTGCGATGCGCGCGCGTGTCATCGACGTTTCATCGTTTCGCGGGCGGGTTGTTTCGCGATTCGTCGAATCGAGCGCGCGATTCGTACGGCGTCCTCACACGCGATCGAGCAATGCGTCGAGACGCGGCAGCAACGGCGTCGCGCAATGCGCCTGCAGCGCGTCGGGCGCCGTGTAACCCCATGCGACACCTTGGAATGCGATACGCGCGCGGCGCGCCGCTTCGGCATCGCGGATCTCGTCGCCGACATACAGCACGTCGTCGGGCTGCATGCCCGCTTCGCGCACGAGCGCGCGCAGCCGGCGCGCCTTGCCGAACAGCGGAATGCCGCACGCGAACGTGTCGACGCAACGGCTCGCGTGCGGGCCGAGCCGGTCGCGCACGATGTCCTCGGTGTTCGACGTCGCGACCGCGATGCGGATGCCGCGTGCGGCGAGCGCGTCGAAGGTCGCGTCGACGCCGGGGAACAGCTTTACGTGCGCGATGCGCGGCCGCATCAGCCGGCGCATGTCGAGCGTCACGCGCGGCACTTTCCACATCGGCACCTCGAGCGCGCGGATGATCTCGCGTGCCGACATGCCGCGCAGCGCCGGGCGCAGCTCGGGCGTCGCGTCGCGAAAGCCGTGCAGGCGCGATGCCTCCGTGAGCGCCGCGAGAAAGCAGTCGAGCGAATCGGCGAGGGTGCCGTCGAAGTCGAACGCGATGAGTCGATAGGGCATGAAGCGATGCCGCGAGTTGATCGAGCCGGTGACGATATCACCGAATCGAGCCGCGTGGCCCGCGCGAGCGGTTGGGTCCGCGGCGAAGCGGGATGGTCGTGCAGCTTCCTTGCATCGGACGGAATGCCGCCCGCGAAACGCGGTGCATGACATAACGGGCGTGAAAGCCCGGTATGCTGTCGACGCTATCGTTTCCCCCCGTTTCCTTCGTCTGGACTTCCCTGAAATGAAAATCGCCCGTGCCCGTTCCGCGATGTGGATGCTTGGTGTGTTCGTCGCGTTGACGTCCGCGACGCCCGCGGCCGCCGCCGCGGAGAAGCGCTGCGGATGGCTCGAGAATCCGACGCCGGCCAACTGGTGGCTCGTCGACAAGGACAACAGCTGGACGCTGTCGACCCAGGGCAGCCCGCCGGTGCCGGGCCTCGACGAGATGCCGGACATGTCGACGCGCGGCTGGGTCGTCACCAATGCGGGGATGCACGGTTACGGCTGCGCGTGCCTCGACCTGGAAATCGACCCGCGCACCCGCGCGGTGACGCGGATCGTGGCGGCCCGGCCGCTACCGCTGAAGCGTTGCAAGGCTGATCGGGCGTTGCCGGCGCCGTAAGGGGGCAGGTTGGTGGGAGCGACGCGATCGTGAATCGGCGGCATCGCTTGTCGCCCACCCGGCGCCGCGCTATCGTTGCTGCTCCACCCCGAGCCGACCGGAGAGCCGACGTGCCCGCAGCCACCCCCGCCCCGCTGAGATTTTCCACCGACAAGCGCGAGCTCGACATCGACGCGATCTTCGATTTCCTGCACCGCGATGCGTACTGGTCGCAGGGCATTCCGCGCGACGTCGTCGAGCGCGCGATCGACGGCTCGCTGTGCTTCGGCGCGTATGTGGGCGACCGGCTCGTCGGGTTCGCGCGGCTCGTGACCGACCACGCGACGTTCGCCTACCTGTGCGACGTATTCGTCTTGCCGGCCGAGCGCGGCAACGGCTATGGCCGCGCGCTGATCGACCACGTATTCGCGCAGCCGATGGTGCAGGGCCTGCGCCGCATCATGCTCGTGACGACCGACGCGCACGAACTGTACCGGCCGGTCGGCTTCGGGCCGTCCGCGAATCCCGAGCGGCTGATGGAGATCCGCCGCCCCGATATCTACGCGAAACGCTGACGCGCGGCGAGCGCATACAATACGCGCTTTCGTTTTTGCCGAAGGGAAGCAGATCATGACCGAACAGGAAGCCGAACAGCTCGCCACGCATCGTCACTACAAGGGCGGGCTGTATCGCTACATCGGCGTCGCCCGTCATTCCGAAACCGAGGAATCGGTGGTCGTGTACGAGCATCTGTGGCCGCATGCGCGCGGCTTGTGGGTGCGGCCGGAAGCGATGTTCAACGAGAACCTGCCGGACGGCACGCCGCGCTTTCGCAAGCTGCGCGACTGAACTGAGCGCGCCCGCCGACCGCACGACGAGCGGTGCCGGCGCCCGGCCTAGCCGGCGGCGCCCGGCGTGTCGCGCGGCGCGGACTCCCGGTGCATCGCCAGCGCGAAGAAGCGCCGGATTTCGTCCATCAACTCCGCACGCGCCGATGCGAAATCGAAGGCGCGCCGGTTGTCGTGCGCGAAGCGCCGGCGCCACTCGTCCGCCGCATGCCGTGCTTCGCGTGCGCGCAGGTCGTCGAGTTCGGGCGTGCGCAGTGCGTGGTCGGCAATCAGCGTCACGCCGTCGCGGCTGACTTCCAGCAGGCCACCCGCGACGAGCAGCCGGCGGTGCTCGCCGCCCGGTGCGGCAACGAGCGTCACGACGCCGGGCCGCAGCCGCGTGAGCAGCGGCGCGTGATGCGGGTAGATGCCCAGCTCGCCGCTTTCCCCGGGCACGACGACGAAATGTGCGTCGCCCGAATACAGCACGTCTTCCACGCTGAGGATGTCGAGCTTCATCGACGTCGGCATGCGCGCCTCCTTCAGACCGCCGCCGCGCCGGCGACGATCTCGCACAGCTCGGTGGTGATCTGCGCCTGGCGCGTCTTCTGATACAGGTGCCGCAGCTCGCGTAGCACGCGATCGGCGTTCTCCGTCGCGGTCTGCATGCTGAACATCCGCGCGCACTGCTCGCACGCGTAATTCTCGACGACGGCCTGGTAGAGCGTCGCCTCGACGTAGCGCAGCAGCAAGGTATCCACGGCCGGCTTCGGTGCGGGCTCGTACAGATAGTCGGATGTCGCGGTGTCGCCGGGCGGCGTGCCGGTGTCGAGGCCGGTGAGCGGCAGCACCGCGTCGATGCGCGGCGAATACGCGAGCGGGCTCGTCAACTGGTTGTACGCGATGTGCAGTTCGTCCAGTTCGCCGTTGACGAATGCGGTGAGCGGCACGAGCAGCGCGCCGAGCAGCTGCTCGAAGTGCGGCGCGGCGGCGAGGCCGCTGGCGCGGGCGGTGATGGTCGCGCCATGGCGCATCAGCGGCGCAATGCCGCGTGCGCCGATCACGCTGAGTTCGCACGCGACGCCGGCGCGGTTCCAGCGTTCGAGCGCATCCACGCATTCGACCAGCAGCCGCGTATTGAGCGGGCCGCACAGCCCGCGATCGGTGCTGACGACGATCAGGCCGACGCGGCGCACGGGCGTGCGTCTCGCCATCAGCGCGGAGACGTGGCCGGACCGGTCGCGCAGCACGCGCTCGGCCATCTCCCGGATGCGCGCCGCATAGGGCCGGAAATCGCGCGCCCGCCGCTGCGCGCCCGCCATCTTGGTGCGAGCCATCATTTCCATCGCCTTCGTGATCTTGCGCGTGGACGAGGTACTGCTGATCTTCGAGCGGATTTCGCGGATGTGCATGTGAGGCGGGGAGGCAGGTCGCCCGGTGTCGCCGGTGCGCTGTGGCGACGCGATGTCGGCCGCGAGTGCGGCAGCGAGGTCGGCGGATATCGCGCCGCGGCCATCGAACTGTCATCGCGCGATTTCATGCTATCGGGATTTCACCTGAAACGATTGACCGCGATCAAGCGATCGCTTCCGGTTACGGACCAGAATGGTTTCGCCGATGGTCGCACCGGGCGTTCGATGACCGATTGCCGCCCGCATCGGAAGATCGTTGCGGACGCATCGAAAGACGCAAACGTCACGCATACGTCACGGCCGCGCGCGTGACGTGCGATTCGCCGCGGGTGTAGCGCGGACGATCGTCGCGCAGCCCGCGTACGGCTTTCTCCTTCATGTTCCCAGTAGCCAGGAATTCGATGAATTCGAGCGATACCGATACCATCCCGCCTTCCGCGACGTCCGCCAGCGCGCCGGCGTTGCCGATCTTCTGGCCGATGGCCGCCGCCGCCGAGATGGTCCGGCTCGGCTCGGCACTCACCGCGCGCAACCTGCGTTTCGTCGCGGAAGAGGAGAAGCTGCATTGCGAACCGCATCCGGCGCTGGCGTCGCCGAACCGCGCGCTGCTGGAACTGCGCACGATGACGTTCCGCGATTATTCGGTCGCGCCGGCGCACGGGCTGCCGACGATCGTCGAAGCGCCGTATGCGGGACACCGGGCGATGATCGCCGACTATCAGCCGGGGCAGAGTTTGATGCAGACGCTGCGCGAGCACGGTGTGACGCGCGTGTACCTGACCGACTGGCGCTCGGCGACCGAAGACATGCGGGACCTCGAGATCGACCAGTACCTGGCCGAGCTGAACGTCTGCGTCGACGAGCTCGGCGGCCGCGTGAATCTCGTGGGTCTGTGCCAGGGCGGGTGGATGTCCGCGATGTATGCGGCGCGCTTTCCGCACAAGGTCGCGAGCCTCGTGCTCGCGGGCGCGCCGATCGACACGGATGCGGGCGACGGTCCGATCAAGCGGATGGCGCACACCTATCCGACGTCGTTCTACGAGGAACTGGTGACGATGGGCGGCGGCCTGATGCGCGGGCGTTTCATGCTGCGCGGCTGGAAGAACATGCATCCCGACCAGCACTATCTCGCCGAGCACGTCGACCTGTACGAACACCTCGACGATGCGGACTACCTGCGCAAGCGCGAAGCATTCGCGAACTGGTACGAAAGTCCGATCGACCTGCCGGGGCGCTGGTATCTGCAGGCGATCGTGCAGATCTTCAAGGAGAACCGGCTCGCGAAGGGCACGTTCGTCGCGCTCGGGCGGATGCTCGACCTGAAGGCGATCACGTGCCCCGTTTATCTGCTTGCCGGCGCTGCCGACGACATCACGACGCAGGAGCAGGTGTTCGCCGCGCAGGACCTGGTGGGGACGCCCGCCTCGCAGGTGACGCGCCAGCTCGTGCCGGGCGGACATATCGGGCTGTTCATGGGATCGCGCACGCTGAAGGACGTGTGGCCGGGCATTGCACGCTGGATTGCCGCGAAGCGGTAGCGGTTGCAGCGGAGGCCCACCGCGCGGTGGGGATGCGCGGCGGCGCCGCGATGCGTCGGTGCGTCGATGGGTCGATGGGTCGATGCGTCGGCGCGTCGGTACGGCAACGGTGCCGGCGCGCACGCAGGCGGCGGGCGAGCGGTCGCGCCGCCGCGGCAGATCAGCTGCCGAGCAGTGCGTCCGCGAGCGCTGGCGGCGCGTGCCCGACCGTCACTTCCGGCGTGCCATGCCACGCCGCCAGCCGTTTCACGGCCTTCGCGACGTCGGCCGCGAGCCCCGTGCCGAACCGCACGCCCGGCTCGACATGCACCGTCTTCAACTCGAACGTGCCGAGCGCGCGATGCGCTTTCGCGTCGACGCGCCCGATCAGCCGGCCGCGATGCAGCACCGGCAGGCAGAAGTAGCCGTAGCGCCGCTTGTGCGCGGGCGTATAGCACTCGATCGTGTAGTCGAACCCGAACAGCGTCGAGGCGCGCCGCCGGTCCCACACCACCGGATCGAACGGCGACAGCAGCGTCGTGACCGTCGAGCGCAGCGTGTCTGCCGCGGCGGCCGGCAGCAGCGCGTCGAGCGAGCGATGCACGTAGGCCGGCTCCTTCCAGTCGGCGACCTCCACCGGGATCAGCTCGCCCGCGTCCGCGAGCTGCTCGAGTTCCGCGCGGTACGAACGGCGCGGCAGCCGGTAGTAATCGGCCACCCAGTCCGCGCGCACGATCCCGAGTGCGCGGCACGTGTAGTCGAGCAGCGCGGGCAGCACCGCGTCGCGCGGCGGCAGGTCGTGCGCATCGTCCCAGTCGGGCAGCACGCGTTCGCGCACGTCGTAGATGCGCTGGAAATTGCGGCGCTCGGACACCATCAGGTGGCCGGTCGTGAACAGCACTTCCAGGTGTTTTTTCTCGGGCTTGCGGTCCCACCAGCCGTTGCCTTTCACCCCGTCTTCGCGGATGAAATCGGCGGACCGCACGGGGCCTTCGTCGCGAATCCGCGCGAGCAGCCGCTCGATCTCGGCGCGGTTCTGCGCGTGCCAGTCGGCCGCGTATTTCCAGCCCATCCCCGACGGATCGAGCATCTTGTAACGCATCAGCCCGAATTGCTCGACCGGCAGGAAGCACGCTTCGTGCGACCAGTATTCGAACAGGCGCGCCTCGGCGAGATGCTCGTCGAGCCACTGCGGGGCGAAGTCGCCGAGTCGGCTGAACAGCACGAGATACGGACTGCGCGCGACGACATGAATCGTATCGATCTGTAACTGCGCCATCCGGCGGATCGTGTCGAGCACGTCGGCCTTGGTGGCCTTGCGGCGGGGCGGGGTCAGCAGGCCCTGCGCGGCGAGATGCAGCGCGCGGGCGGCGGCGGGCGAAAGCGTGAGCATCGGAGCGGCGGCTGAAGGTGGCGGTCGGGCACCACTTTAGCGCGAAAGCGGCGCACGTGTGCGACGCTTTCGCGCGACACGTCTGACAATGCTTGACAGATGCGCGGCGCGACTTTCCCTATAGTGCAGTCATGGCGCGACGAAATGTGCGCGCAACGATTCGGCTTCCGACGCACATATGTCCATGGCACGCAGGAAGCAGATCCGGGATTCTCAACCCCCAACGAGAGACCCGGAGCCCTGAGCGGACATCCATGCGGCTGTGCACCGGCCCCGTGTGGATGTCCGCTGATTTTTTTTGTGTGGCTGTGATTCCGCCGCCTGCCTTTTCCCGCCAGCCAGCCCGTTCATTGCCGCTTGCCGCGCGCGACCTCGTCGCCGGCGCCGGACGGCAGCCGCCGCGTGATCGGAATCGATGCGAACGAACACAGCCCGACCACGACGAACGCGGGCCAGAAATCCGACCACACCATCGTCTGATGCCCCTGCAGCCAGTGCGACAGGTGCAGCACGAGGCCGGCGACCGTCACGCCGAGGCCGAGCGACATCTGCTGTACGACACTGCCGAGGCTCGTCGCGCGGCCTGCATCGGCCTGCGAAATATCCGCGTAGATCATCGAATTCAGGCTCGTGAACTGCAGCGCGGGGAAGATCCCGCCGACCAGCACGATCATCCAGATCGCCCAGGTCGCCATGCCCGGATGGAACACGCCGTAGGCGGCGATCGCGAGCCCGGCGAACGCGGCGTTGTAGATCAGCACCGTGCGAAAGCCGAAGCGACGCAGCGTATGGGTGGCCGTCGAGCGGCTCACCGCGCCGCCGAGTGCCGATGCGCAGGTGATCAGCCCGGAGTGGAACGCGCTCATGCCGAGGCCTTCCTGCAGCGCGAGCGGCAGCAGGAACGGCACGGCGCCGAGGCCGATGCGGAACAGCGACCCGCCGACCACGCTCGCGTGGTAAGTCGGGATCTTCAGGAAACTGAGGTCGAGCACCGGCCGCGCCTTGCGGCGCGCGTACGGCACGTAGAGCGCGAGCATCGCCGCGCCGGCCGCGCACATCAGGAGCGCGTTGCCGCGCGACGTGAGCGCGCCGTCGATCAGCGTGAGCCCCATCAGCAGCAGCGCGGCGCCGCTCGCCGACAGCAGGAAGCCGAACCAGTCGAGCGGGCCGGGATCGGCCTCGTGCGTGTTCGCGATGTGCTTGCTCGCGAGGTAGATCCCGTAGATGCCGATCGGCACGTTGATGAAGAAGATCATCCGCCAGTGCAGGTAGGTCGTGATGAAGCCGCCGACGAGCGGCCCGACCGTCGGCCCGAACAGAGCGGGAATCGCGAGGTAGTTCATCGCGCGCACGAGATCGGAGCGCGGCACCGCGCGGAAGATGATGATCCGGCCGACCGGCACCATCATCGCGCCGCCGACGCCCTGCACGAAGCGCGCGAACGTGAGCACGCCGAGCGAGTTGGAGGCCGCGCACATCAGCGAGCCGGCGACGAAGATGCCGATCGCGGTGCGGAACACGGCGCGCGCGCTGAAGCGGTCGGCAAGCCATCCGCAGATCGGGATGAAGACGCCGAGGCCGACCACGTAGGCCGTGATCGCAATGTTCAGTGTGACGGGATTGTGCCCGAAGTCCCTCGCCATCGCGGGCAGGGCGGTGACGATGATGTTCGCGTCGACGCTTTCCATGAACAACGCACAGGCAACGATGAGCGGTGCTAGAAAGACGGGCGACATGGGCAGGGCGCGCGGTAAAGACGCCATTATGCCCACAATGTGGTCGTTGCGTCACGCGAGACAACGCTCGTTCCGCATGTTGCAACAGTCGTTCCTGTTAGCGCGCGTGGAAGAAGAGACGACTGCGCTGCCGGTGCGGTCCATGACATGACATATGACGCGCGCCCGCGGGGGCCGCCGCGAAACTTGCGTGCGATGCGCGTTTCGTGCGACAGTCGGAACTCATCCGCGGATGACAACGACGCGCATCGATCGACGGCCATCGAGACGAGCGCACGCGCGAACGAGACCCCTGCCGAACCATTGATCATCGAAAGGAGGGGACACGTCATGACGTCACGTCGCGCCGCATCGACCGCATCGCATCCTGCCTCGCATCCATCCGTGCCCGCGCCGCGTCTGCGCTGGGCCGCCGTGCTCGCCGTCGCTTACCTCGCGGTTGCCGGCTGCGCCGCGCAGGCCGACAGTGCGAACCAGGCCGCGAACCAGGCCGCGATGCAGGCGGCCAGCCAGTCCGCCGCGCCCGCCACGGCGCCGGCTTCCGGCACGCTGCTGCCGCCGCCGAGCCAGCTCTACGGCGACCTGTTCGTCGCGGTGCAGACGGCGCAACTCTATCCCGACCAGAAGACCTTCGTCGACGCGACGCCCAACGCCGATCCGGCGACGATCGTACAGTTGTATCAGCAACAGAAGTCGCAGCCGGGCTTCTCGCTGAAGGCGTTCGTCGACCAGCACTTCACGCCGCCGCCGGAAGGCGGGGTCACGCCGCCCGCGAACCAGACGCTGCGCCAGCACATCGACTGGCTGTGGCCGCAGCTCACGCGAACCAGCACGACGGTGCCGCCGTACAGTTCGCTGATCGCGTTGCCGAAGCCGTATGTGGTGCCGGGCGGCCGCTTCCGCGAAGGCTACTACTGGGATACCTATTTCACGATGCTCGGGCTGCAGGTGTCGGGGCGCGAGGATCTCGTCGACGACATGCTCGACAACTTCGCATACCTGATCGACACGATCGGCCACATCCCGAACGGCAACCGCACGTACTACGCGAGCCGCTCGCAGCCGCCGTTCTTCGCGTACATGGTCACGCTCGCCGCGCAGGCCGAAGGCGACAAGGTCTACCAGAAATACCTGCCGGCGCTGCGCAAGGAGCATGCGTACTGGATGCAGGGCGAAACGACGACGCCGCGCGGGCAGGCCGCGCGCAACGTGGTCGCGATGCCGGACGGTGCGGTGCTGAACCGCTACTGGGACGCGAGCGACACGCCGCGCGACGAGTCGTATCTCGAGGACGTGACGACCGCGAAGGCCGTGCCGGATCGCCCCGCGAACGAGGTGTACCGCGACCTGCGCGCGGGTGCCGAAAGCGGCTGGGACTACAGCTCGCGCTGGTTCGGCGACGGCAGGACGCTCGCGACCATCCGCACGACGGCGATCGTGCCGGTCGACCTGAACAGCCTGATGTTCCATCTCGAGACGACGATCGTGAAGGGCTGCGCGGTCACGCGCGACTTCGCGTGTGTCGCGGATTTCTCCGGACGGGCGGCGCGGCGCGCGGCTGCGATCAACCACTATCTGTGGAACCGTCGCGGCTATTACGGCGACTACGACTGGCAGTTGCGCAAGCCGCGCGACGGCGTGACGGCGGCCGCGCTGTATCCGCTGTTCGCGGGTGTCGCGTGGCCCGAGCGTGCGAAGGCGACCGCGCGAGAGGTGCGCAAGACGCTGCTGCAGCCGGGCGGCCTCGCAACGACGACCGCGAACACGGGCCAGCAGTGGGATGCGCCGAACGGCTGGGCGCCGCTGCAGTGGATCGCGATCGACGGGCTGCGCCGCTACGGCGAGCCGGCGCTCGCAAAGGACATCGGCACGCGCTTTCTGGCCGACGTGAAGCATGTATATGCAACCGAAGGCAAGCTCGTCGAGAAGTACGTGGTCGAAGGGGCTGGCGCGGGCGGCGGCGGGGGTGGCGAATATCCACTGCAGGACGGCTTCGGCTGGACCAACGGCGTCACGCTGAAACTGCTCGGGCTGTATGGCGAGTGACCGGCCGCGTGCATTGCATGCACGCACCTGAACGAGCACGGGCCGGATCGCCGCGCGCGCGGCAGTCCGGCCCGTTTCGCATGCGCGGATGTCAGAACGTGATCGTCGTGCGCACGCCGACCACCGTTTCGTCGCCGATGCGCGCGCCGGCCGCGTTCGGGTCCGGAATGCCGCCGCCCGGCCGGAAGAAGTGCTGCAGGTCGGCCTGCACTTGCCACCACGGCGCGACCTGGTACTGGTAGGTCGCCTCGATCACCGTTTCCGCGCGCCGCACCGGATAGCCGGGCGTCGCAAGCCTGCCGGTGTCGCCGTCGAGCGCACGCGCATGCGAGCCGATCTTCGCGTAGCCGACCGCGATGCCGGCCGTATCGTCGTCGCGGCCCTTGAACGGCGCCTTGAGCGTCACGCCCGCATTCGCCGCGAAATCGACGACGTTGCGATCGCCCGGCGCGCCCATCACGCGCGCGAACACGCCGACCGAGCGCGGGCTGTCCGCCGACGGCCGCCATACCATCTGATCCGCAACCGCATAGAAACCGTAGTTGCCGCGATGCGTGGCGGGGATCCCGTTGCTGGCCGGATCCGCGAGCGACAGCCCGTCGGTGCCGACGCGCGGATCGTTCGCGTGCTGCGACTGATACCAGAAGCCGAGCTTGTACGTGCCGGGCAGGCCGGCCGGTTGCGGTGCCTTCGGGTCGGCGGGCGGCGCGTTCAGCGCGTACTGGAGTTCGCCGATCACGAACGCGCCGCTGCGCAGGTTGAAGTTGGTGCCGTGCGCGTTCAGCGCCTGCGCATCGCCGTCGCTGCGGCCGGCCGGGTTGCCGTCGAACACGCCGACCATCGCGGTCCACGCGTCGGCCGGCTTCACGCGCAGCCGCACGCCGAGCGACGACAGCGGATAGGCAGCACCGCCGGCCGGCAGGTCGGTCGCCGGCAGCACGGGCCAGCCGAACGTCGCGTTCATGAACGTCGCCGCGTACTGGCTGACCATGAATTCCTGGTCGACGCTTTGCTGGCCGACCTTCACGTCGGCCTTGCCGGCGAGGAACGCCTGCTGGTACCAGAGCTCCCACAGCCGCGTGGTCGAATTCGCCTCGATGCCGGTCGCGGTCTGCAGCGTCTGCAAATAGCGCTGCGTGAGGTTGGTGCCGTGGATCTGCAACCCGGACACGTTGAACGTGCCGCCCGGCAGGCCGATCGCCTTCTCCGTATCGACGTTGAAGCCGAATTGCGTGAGGCCCTGGTAGGCACCGCCGCGCTGCGTGCCGCCCGCGGCGTTGTACAGGTACTCGCTGGTTTCCTGCAGGTTCAGCGTGACGCCGTGATCGCCGAGCACGTCGCGCAGGCCGCCCATGTTGCCGAGCAGGTTCGACCGTTCCCAGAAACCGGTGGGGGCGGGCGCGGCAGCGGCGGCTTGGGCGGGGGCGGCGGCAGTGTCGCTGGCTCCGGCCGCCGGTTCGGCCGCGCTGGCTGGTGACGACGATTGCGCGAACGCAGGCGCGGCCGCGAGCGACAGCAACAGCGCGGCGAGCGTGTCGAGGCGCGCTGTGCGCGGCGCGGATGCGAAGCGATTTTTCATGCGGGCTCCATGATTCGAGTGATTGGTTTGGCTGAAGCAGTGAAAACGTGAAGCGATGGCGCAGGTGCGGGCGGCGGCGCGCGGGCATGCTGCGCGTTGCGCGCGCGACCCGTTACGGCAGCCAGCCGCCGATCCGCCATACGTGCGTGAAGCCGAGGCGCGATGCGGTCGCACAGAGCAGCGCGACGAGCGCGACGGCGGCCGCCATCGCGCCGGCCAGCACGCAGTCGAGCGGGCGCGGTGCCGCCGGCAGGTGCGCGAGCGCGCTGCCGCGCCAGTTGCCGAACGTGTGGGCGAGCGGTGCAAGGGCCGAAGCGAACGAGCGGTCGGACACGACACGCGCGAGTTGCTTGAGTCTGACCATGAGCGATTGAAACAACATGACGTGCCTCCGTCCGGTCCGGCGCATGCCGGACGACGTGATCGAGCGCGGGTGCATGACGCGACCGGCGCTCGGCGGTTGGAACGTAACGGAGCGTGCGACACGGACGATCCGGCGATGCCGGCCCGGGAGGAAGCGCGCTAACCCGACGATGGCGAGCTAGCGGCGAAAGACATGCGCCTGGCTGCTATCTCGCGATGGCTTGGCCGGCCTGGACCGGCATCGAACTGCAACTGGAGCATGCGTCCACGAAGGGACTCCCTTGATGAATTGGGGCGGATTGTAGTCGCGAGTTTTGCTGCGGTGCAAGCAAAAAAGGCGGCGGCGTTGCGCATTTCGCACCGCGTGCGCCGCCCCCTCCGGGCCGGTCGATGCCCGCTGCGACCGCCCGCCGGCGGCGTGCGGCGACTGTTGCTCGCACGCATCGGCGGCGCGTGCGCGTCGAGGCGCTGAAAGGTTGCGGCGCGTCATTCCGGGCGCGATTCTTTCAGCTCGCATGAACCCGAAAAAATATTCCGTCAAGCCGGTTCCAAAGGGTTGACTTCCGTTTCGGCCGGTCCATAGAATCCGCCATCTTCACTCTTGGGGCCGCCGCCTTGGACGCCTGCAGTAGTCGATCTTCGAACGAAGTTTCCGCCTGAGCGACCGACGTCCGCGCCTCATCGAAGCCGCCGTTTGTCCCCCAGGCAAACGGTGCGCGCAGCAGTATTTCGCAGTAACCCCCTCGTGCACCCAGATTCGCGCCGGTCAGCGTGATGCGTTTGCGCATGCGCCATCCGGTTTCGCCGCCGCCCGGCGCGCGGCCGCGTTCGCGCATGCGTTTCGCATGCACCCGAACGGCGGCCCGCGCGCCGGGCGGCGGCCAACCGTGTTCTCCGGAACACCGCACAGGAGCCGCCATGAACGACAGTGACAGTTGTCCCTTATGCCCGTTGCACCAACAGACCCTTTTGAACCCGGGTCGCAGGGACATTCCGGCCGACTAGCCTGACACGTCGTTCAGGCCCCGGACTGGCCCCGCACCCACCACGCGGCCGGCATGCATGCCGCTGCCGTCAGGAGCCAGACCATGAACTTCGGCCTTCTGCTGTCGAATCTTCCGCAAGTCACGCGATCGCATCCGCACTACGACGCGATGCCGATGCTCGACGCCCGTCCGCGGGTGTTTTCCCGTTTGTTCAACCGGTTGAAATCGCTGCTTTGCTGAACTGAAACACCGAGCGCGTCTCGGCATGCGCGCGCGGGCTCCGGGCTCGTTACGCGTGCGCATTCCAAGACCACACGCTTGACCGAAAAAAACCAGTCGTACGGAATTCATCATGTCCACGCCATCCAACGTCTCTCCACCGATCGCCGTCGAACGCAGTGCCGTGCTCGACGAAGCCCACCTGGGCGACATCCGCGGCGCGCTCGGCACCATCGCGCATCACGACACCGCCGCGCGCGGCACGTGGTGGGCGCGCCTGCGCACGCTGCTCGCGATCATCGGGCCCGGCCTCATCGTGATGGTCGGCGACAACGATGCGGGCGCCTTCGGCACCTATACGCAGGCCGGCCAGAACTACGGGACGACGCTGCTATGGACGCTGCTGCTGCTCGTGCCGGTGCTGTACGTAAACCAGGAAATGGTGCTGCGCCTCGGCGCGGTCACGGGCGTCGGCCATGCGCGCCTGATCTTCGAGCGTTTCGGCAAGTTCTGGGGCGCGTTCAGCGTGATCGACCTGTTCCTGCTCAACGCGCTGACGATCGTCACCGAGTTCATCGGCATCACGTTCGTGCTGGCTTTCTTCGGGCTCCCGAAGATCGCGGGCGTGTGCGTGGCGGCCGCGCTGACGATGGCGGCCGTGAGTACCGGCGACTTCAGGCGCTTCGAGCGGTTCGCGATCGTGCTGTGCGTGCTGAGCCTGCTGCTCGTGCCGGTGCTCGTGTCGATCCACCCGCCGGTGGCGCAGATGTCGCGCGACTTCTTCGTGCCGAACTGGCCCACGCACGCGAAGCTGTCCGACGTGATGCTGCTCGTGATCGGCATCGTCGGCACGACGGTCGCGCCGTGGCAGCTGTTCTTCCAGCAGAGCTACGTGATCGACAAGCGCATCACGCCGCGCTTCATGAAGTACGAGAAGGTCGATCTGTGGATCGGCATCGCGTTCGTGCTGATCGGCGCGGTCGCGATGATCGGCTTCAGCGCGGCGCTGTTCGGCGGCCATTCGGAAGCGGGCAACTTCAGCGACGCGGGCGGCGTGATCGCGGGCCTCGAGAAGTATGCGGGCCGCACGAGCGCGACGCTGTTCGCTGTCGCGCTGCTCGACGCGTGCATCATCGGCGCGGCGGCGGTGTCGCTGTCGACCGCGTACGCGATCGGCGACGTGTTCAAGATCCGTCATTCGCTGCATCGCGGCGTGTCCGACGCGAAGGGCTTCTATCTCGTCTACTTCGGGATCGTCGCGGCCGCTGCCGCGCTCGTGCTGATCCCGGGCAGCCCGCTCGGCCTGCTGACCGAAGCGGTGCAGACGCTCGCGGGCGTGCTGCTGCCGAGCGCGACGGTGTTCCTGCTCGTGCTGTGCAACGATCGCCAGGTGCTCGGCCCGTGGGTCAACTCGACGAAGCTCAACATCTTCACGGGCGCGGTGATCTGGGTGCTCGTGCTGCTGTCGATCATCCTGACCGCGTCGGTGATGTATCCGGACATCAGCGGCGAAGCGATCATCGACGTGCTGGTCGGCGGCACCGTGCTCGCGATCACCGGCTATCTCGCGACGGTACTGATCCGCCGCAACAAGCGCGTCGTCGAGCCGGGCATCGATCGCGCGCTGCGCGCCACCTGGCGCATGCCGCCGCTCGACACGCTCGAACCGCAGAACATGACGGTCGCGACGCGCGTCTGGATGGCCGTGCTGCGCGGCTATCTGGTGATCGCGGTCGGTCTCGTGATCGTCAAGGTCGTGCAGATGACGCTGCTGAAGTAACGCCGTTCGGCGTCATCTCCTGGTGTTGCGCACATGCCGGCCCGCGAGGCCGGCATGTGCGTTTACGCGGGCAGAGCGCGCGCGTCAGATCAGCTCGAGCTTCGACGTCAGGTACGTGAGCTGGATCCGGTTCGCGACGCCGAAGCGCTTGCGCAGCTTGCGCAGGTGATAGTCGACGTTGTGCGCGCTGGTGTCGAGGCGCCGGCCGATCTCCTTGTCCGACGCGCCTTCCGCGATGCCCAGCAGCAGTTCCTGCTCGAACGGCGTGAGCCCGTTCACGGCGCGTTCGCGCGACGTCGCGATCAGTTGCGGCGACGCGAACTTGTGCACCGACAGCCCGATCGACAGCGCCTGCTCGATCGTCGCCGGCGTGATCCACTCGCGCGTGCGGCGCGGCGCGGTGAAGCTCATGAACGCGTGCAGCCGCGTGCCGGGCACGGCCATCGAATACATGATGCCGCTGCACATGCCGTCGTCCTGCATCGTCTGCAGGAAACCGTCGAGCGCGGCCGGGCTCACGCACGGGCCGCCGTCGCGCTCGCGGTGGTCGCGGCGCAGCTGCTGCAGGTCCCACACGATCGGCATGTTGCACACGCGCGCGTCGAGCGTGCGCGGATCGATGTCGTGATGGTTGTGCCGGACGTAGTCGCCGCGATAGGTGGGCGGCGTGAACGCCTCGTGCAGGTAGAGACTTTCGACACGCTCCCGCGAGAATTCGAGCGCGAAATACGCGAACGTCGAGAAGCCCGTCAGGTGCAGCAGGCTGGTGACGATCCGGTTGCGTTCGGCGGTGCTCTGCGCGTGCGCGAGCGTATCGGCGACGCCGAGCTTCGGCGCGTGCGGCTGCGCGATGTCGTCGCGCTTGACGTCGTCGCACCAGACGACCTGCACCGGGCGCGCTCTCGACGCGTCGGCACAGGCGACCGTCCGCCGCGGCGGACGGGGCAAGGTTGGGGCGACCGCTTCTTCTTGCAATGCAATATCGGACATGAGCCATCCCTCGGAATCGACGCGCATCGCGCAGCGGCAGCCGTGTCGTGCACGGTGCCCGCGACGATGCGATCGAGCATCTTTATGATTTGCGCCGATCGTCATCCAGACGAAACGCGGGGGCATTGTACAAAAATGCCTGTATGCGCGTAATATGCCGTAATACTAATTCGGGCGAAAGGTTCATATTCGCACCGGTATAGAGTCGACCAGAAAATCATAAAGAAAAGACCAAATCGTGACGGGGCAGGTTCACATATTGGGAAGGGGTGGGCTCCTCATGACATATGCTGACGACGCGCCACGCGTCGAGTGGTTCTCGCAAGCCGATATCGCGGCCGCTGCCGCTTATTCGAAAGAAATTCATGCAATCGGGCGCGACGTTTTTACCGGCATTCAAATCGCGCCCGGTAAATCCGACCTCGCTTCCGTCGATTTCTCCCAATGCCATGCGCGCTTGCGGCAAATCGGTTTCAGCACGCTCGGCTACGGCGCCTACGAGATGATCGGGCGGCGCATCCTGTGCGCGCATCTGCTGCGCGACCTCGCGCCCGCGACGTTCATGCAGCCGTATATCGAGGGCATGCTCTACGAGAGCGACCCGCGTTTCGCGCAGGTGCGCAGCAGCGGCTTCCCGGTCGCATGGCGGCTCGACGAGATCGAGTCGGCGGCGCAGGGCAGCGGCGACCGCAAGGTGCTCGCGCTGGCCGGCCATCTGCGCGCGCATGCAATGAACAGCGGCGTGATCTTCAGCCTGTCGGCGCCGCGGCTCGACCTGCGCGTTGCCGTGAACGTGACGTCGGAAGCCCACGGCACCGAATGGATCGACGATCGCGTGATCGGCGGTGCGCTGTCGGTGAGCCTCGCCGTGCATCGCGTCGCGCTGCCGTTTCTCGAGGCGCGCATCGCGCGCATGCGCGGCTTCGCGCTCGGCGACGAGCAGCAGCAGGTGCTCGACCGGCTCGTGCACGGGCTGTCCGACCAGGAGATCGCGAGCGCGCTGCGCACGTCGCTGCACAAGGTCGGTCACCATATCCGCTCGCTCGAAAAACTCTTCAACGTGCAGAACCGCGCGCAGCTCGCGTATCTCGCCGCGCGCCGTCTGGAGTCCTGACCCTGTCTGCCCGCGCGGCGCCAGCCGCGCGATGGAAGCGGTTCCGGCGATGCGCGCGCGCAGGCGCCGCCGGGTTTCGTAGTCCGATCCGATCGTCACCGGAAAACGGCTGCGACGCTACGAGGCGCATCCCTTTTTACGCGGTTGCGCGTCGCTACACTCGTCCCATTCAACGGTCCGCGCGACGCGGGGCATGACGGCCCGCGTCCGCCGGCGACAACGACAGGACGACGGCACGATGGCAGAACCGAAGGCGCTCCCTCGCGACTGGCAGCGGATCTTTTCCGCCGGCCGCAGCGTGTCCGGGCGACGTCTCGGGGCATCGCCGCGCGCCGACCTGTTTCTCGCCGCGTTCATCGTGTCGGTGGTCGCGCTGTTCATCCTGCCGCTGCCGCAAGCCGCGCTCGACGGGATGATCTCGCTGAACCTCGCCGCGAGCGTCGTGCTGCTGACGGTATCGACCTACGTGCCGTCGGCGGTCAGCTTCTCGTCGTTTCCCGCGCTGCTGCTGTTCACCACGCTGTTCCGGCTCGCGCTGAACATCGCGTCGTGCAAGCTGATCCTGCTGCACGCGAACGCGGGCCACGTGATCGACGCGTTCGGCCGGCTCGTGGTCGGCAACAACGTCGTGGTGGGCGGCGTGGTGTTCCTGGTGATCGCCGTCGTGCAGTTCATCGTGATCGCGAAGGGTTCGGAGCGGGTCGCCGAAGTCGGCGCGCGCTTCTCGCTCGACGCGATGCCGGGCAAGCAGATGAGCATCGACGCGGACCTGCGCGCGGGCATCATCAGCGCCGACGAAGCGCGCGAGCGCCGCGAGAAGCTCGAACAGGAATCGCAGATGCACGGCGCGATGGACGGCGCGATGAAGTTCGTGAAGGGCGATGCGATCGCGGGCCTCGTGATCGCGTTCATCAACATCGTCGCGGGCATCGCGGTCGGCACGCTGATGCACGGGATGGATATCGGCGAGGCGCTGCAGCGCTACGCGATCCTGACGGTCGGCGACGGGATGGCGTCGCAGATCCCGTCGCTGCTGGTGTCGATCGCGGCGGGCATCGTGACGACGCGCGTCGCGACGCGCGACACGCGGCAGCGCCAGCTCGGCGAACAGCTGGGCGAGCAGCTCGGCGCGCATCCGCGCGCGCTGCTGATCGCGGCGCTGGTGCTGGCCGGGTTCCTCGTCGTGCCCGGTTTTCCGAAATGGTCGTTCGCGCTGATCGCGCTCGGCCTCGGCGCGTTCGCCTTCACGCAGCTCAAGCGCAAGACGACCGCGCCGAGCTTCAACCTGATTCATATCGCGGGTCGCATCGGCGCGACCGACGACGGCCAGCCCGCGAAGGTGTCGCATGCGGCAGGCGTCACGTCGCTGATCGCGGTGTCGCTGTCGGACGACCTGCGCACGACGCTGAACCTCGCGCAGCTGCAGACTGCGCTGTCGAGCGCGAAGGCGCGCGTCGACGCGGACATCGGCACGGTGTTTCCACGCATCACGCTGAACGACGACGAAGGGGCGGCGCCCGGCACGTACCGGATCTATCTGCAGGACGTGCTCGCCGCGCATGGCGCGCTGAAGCCGGGCTGGCTGCTGTGGGACGGCGTCGCGCCGCTGCCGGAGCGCGCGGAGCGCCAGCCGGCCGAGGCGTTCGGCCCGTTCGCGACCGCGCTGTGGATCAAGCCCGACGGCGCGGCGCCGGACGGCAAGTGGCTGACGAGCGAAGGCGCGCTCGCCGCGCACGTCGAGCAGATCGTGCGCCAGCATGCGGACGAGCTGCTCGGCATCCAGGAAACGCAGGCGCTCGTGCACCTGGTGCGCCGCGAGCATCCGGAACTCGTCGGCGAACTGACGCGGCTCGTGCCGCTGCAGCGCGTGACCGAGGTGCTGCGCCGGCTGCTGGCCGAGCAGGTGCCGATCCGCAACCTGCGCGTGATTTTCGAAAGCCTGATCACGTGGGCGCCGAACGAGCCGGACGACGTGATCGCGCTGGTCGAGCTGGTGCGCGTCGACCTGCGCCGGATGATCACCGATCGCCATGCGGGCGCGACGCGGCAGCTGCGCGTCGTGCTGTTCGAGCAGAACCTGCAGGAGCGGATCGAGAACGCGGTGATGCGCACGAAGCAGGGCAATTTCCTCGCGCTGTCGAGCGCGATCAAGCAGGACATCGGCGAACAGGTGCGCGCGATCGTGCAGGCCGCGACGGCGGCGCAGCCGGCAGGCGCGGGCGGTCACGGCAACCCGCCGGGCGCCGCGCGGCTCGCGGTGATGGTCGCGCTCGGCGCGCGCCGCTACGTGAAGACGATTTTGCAGCCGGTGCTGCCGGAACTCGCGGTGCTGTCGTACCAGGAGGTCGAGGAGGACGTGCAGCTGCATACGGTCGGCTGGGTGAAGAACCCGCCCGACGACGGCACGCTCGGCGCGGGCGCCGGCGTGCGTGCGCCGGGAGTCGTGCAATGACGAGCTCGACGATCCTCGACCTGACCCGGCAGGCGCTGATGCTGGTGCTGCTGCTGTCGCTGCCGATCGTGCTGATCGCCACCGTCACCGGCCTCGTCGTCGCGATCCTGCAGGCCGTCACGCAAGTGCAGGACGCCAACCTCGGCATCGCGGTGCGGCTGATCGCCGTGATGGTCGCGCTCGTGCTGCTGTCGGGCTGGCTCGGCAGCGAGGTGCTGCGCTTCGCGCAGCAGGCGCTGGAACGCATGTTCGTTTCTTCCACAGGAGTGTCTTGATGCGTCGACGCGTCGCCCCGATCCGGTTTCAACCGCGCCGCCTGCAACGGGCCGCGCTCGCCATGTGCGCGACCGCGCTGCTCGCGGCGTCGCTGTGCGTGACGGTCGCGCAGCCGGCGCGCGCGGCGGACCTGCGCTGGCGCAACAAGCCGTTCACGATCGTCGCGAACGGCAAGAAGATCGGCGACTTCATTCGCGAGCTCGCATCGTCGCAGGGCGTGACGGCCGTGGTCGACCCGAAGGTCGACGGCGTGATCAGCGGCCGCTTCTCGGGCACGCCGCAGCAGACGCTCGACACGATCTGCTCGACCTACGGGCTCACGTGGTACTACGACGGCTCGTTCCTGTACGTCGACCCGGCCGACCAGTCGCAGACGCAGATGATCCCGATCCCGCCGAACGCGGCCGGCGAGATCGGCCGCGCGCTGCAGGCGATGCAGATTCCCGACAAGCGCTACACGCTCGTGATCAACGATCGCGCGAACAGCGTGTACGTGGCCGGCCCGCGTCGTTACGTGGAGCTCGTGCGGCAGGCGGTCGGCTCGGTCGGCGATCCGTCGGCGAACGGCGCGCATGCGGACATCCGCGCGTTCCGGCTCCGGTACGGCTGGGCGTCCGACTTCACGATCAACCGCTCGGGCAAGGAAGTGACGGTGCCGGGCGTCGCGACGATCCTGCGCCGGCTGTTCGGCAAGGGCGGCGGCACGAGCGAACTGCCGTCGAGCACGCCGCTCGGGCAGGCCGCGCGCCAGGTGAAGCTCGGCTCGGGGCTGACGATCGCGGTGCCTCGGCTCGACTTCCCGGACATTGCCGGCGGCCCGCGCCAGGGCGGCTATGGCGGTGCCGACGGCGCTGCCGGCGGCGTCTCGCCGTTCTCGAACGGCGGCGGTGGCGACACGCTGCCGCAGATCGTCGCCGATCCGGCGATCAACGCGGTGATCGTGCGCGACCTGCCGGAGAACATGTACCGCTACCAGTCGCTGATCAACCAGCTCGACGAGCGGCCACGCATCGTCGAGATCAACGTGACGATCATCGACATCAACGAGGATTCGCTCGACAGTCTCGGGATCGACTGGCGCCTGCACACGACGCACGGCGACGTGCAGATCGGCAACGGCGCGAACCCGCTGAACGGCAACACGCAGTACAACGGCGCCGGCAATCCGCCGCTGACGTTCGGCGTCGGCGCGTCGGAGACGGGGCAGACCGGCACCTTCATGCCGACCGGCATCGCGCTGACCGCGTCGATCGGCGGCTCGCTGCGCAACTACCTGCTCACGCGCGTGAACGCGCTCGCGCAGAAGGGGCAGGCGCAGCTGCGCTCGAAGCCGAAGGTTCTCGCGCTCGACAACACCGAGGCCATTCTCGAGAACCTCACGCAGTTCTACGTGCAGGTGCAGGGCTACCAGGATTCGTCGCTGTACAGCGTGACGACCGGCACCAGCATCAAGGTGACGCCGATGATCGTCGACGAGGCGATCCGCAATGCGGCCGCCGTGTCCGGCAACCCGCAGAGCGTGATGATGTCGATCGACATCCAGGACGGCAACATCGTGCCGGGCCAGGCCGTGTCGAACGTGCCGGTGATCCAGCAGCGCAACATCGTCACCAAGACGATGATCGACGAAGGCAAGAGCCTCCTGATCGCGGGCTTCAACGACGACGAGGTGCGGCTGAACAAGAGCGGCGTGCCGTGGCTGTCGGACATCCCGCTGATCGGCAACCTGTTCAAGTACACCGACAAGTCGGGCAACCACATGGAGCGGTTCTACCTGCTGACGCCGCGCGTGGTGACGACCGCGTCGATGTACGCGCCGGACGGCGCGCCGGTGAACCCGGGCGCGGACGGGCCGGCCGGTTCGAACGGCACGTCGATGTATCGCCCGCCGGACAACGACATCGCGGTGCCGCTCACGCCCGCGCCGCTGCCCGGCACCAAGTTCGGCCCGCCCGCGCTGCCGCCGCCGCCGAAGGATTCGGCGGCGCAGCCGGTGGCGACGACCGCAGGAGCGTCCACCCATGTCGACGACCATCATTGACCCGCACGGCGACGGCGCATTGTCCGGCGGCACGGCGGGCGCCGCGGCCGGGGCGCCCGCGCTCGCGTCGCCGTGGAACCTGTGCTTCCTCAGCGGGCCGATGTACGGCCGCACGATGTCGCTCGCGCGCGGCGCGAACTGGGTCGGCACCGCGGCCGACTGCGAAGTGATCCTGCCCGATCGCGAGATCGGCGCGAAACAGGTATGCCTGCAGGTCGGCGCGCTCGCGGTGACGGTGCAGAACCACGGCGGCGACGGCGGCGCGCCGGTGCTGTTCAACGACGCGCCGCTCGGCGCGGGCCGCCGCTCGATGACGCCGCAGGATGTCGTGACGGTCGGCTCGATCAAGCTCGGCATCGCGCGTCATGCGCAGGCGAGCGTCGCGGTGCCCGACGAGGCCGACGCGCCGGACGCCGCGCGCGAGGCCGCGTGGCTCGGCTGGCTCACCGGCGGGCTGCGCCGCCTCGGCAGCCGGCGGCTCGTGATCGCGGTCGTCGCGCTGTGGATCGGCGTGCTGCTCGGCGCGCTCGGTTACGGCTTCGTCGCATGGTCGGGGCGCCTGCCGTGGCAGCACGAGTCGGTGCTCGCGCGCACGCACCGGCTGCAGCAGCTGCTTCACGCGTATCCGGAGCTCGCCGTCGCGCCGCGCGACGACGGCGTGATCGTGTCGGGTTACGTGAGCGACCCGGCCGCGCGGGAACGCGTCGCGCAGATCGTCGCGGGCGTCGACAACGCGGCGCTCGGCAATCTCTACGTGGTCAGCGATCTCGTCGCGACCGCGCAGACGTATTTCAGCGACACGGCGCTGACGGTCACCTATCTCGGCCGCGGCCGGACCGAATTGACGGGGGCGGCCGAGCGCGCGCAGATCGAGCCGCGTATCCGCAACTACATGAAGGACGCGCGCCCGGCGCTCGAGGTAGTCGACCACGTGCGCGACGCCGATGCGGCCGCGCCGCGCACCGCGACGACGCTCGGCGGCGTCGCGGGGATTCCGGAGATCACGACGGTGTTCGCCGGCGACGGCGACCAGCGCTACATCGAGACGGCCGATGGCAGCCGCTATTTCGAAGGCGCGCGGCTGAAGGAAGGGCCGACCGTGGTGTCGATCGGCCCCGACGAAGTGGTGTTCGAACGCAATGGCCAGCGCATCACGATGCCGCTCGGCGGCCCGTCCGCGAGCGCGCCCGGGCGGGCGCCGGCGCCGCCCGTGCCGCCGCTCGCGAGCGGCGCGGCGGCCGGCGTCGCGCAGCCGGTGCCCGGACCGGCGTTGTTGCCGGATGCGCCGGCGGTACCGGCGGTATCAGCGGTACCGGCGGTTGCCGCGGCCGGCGCATCGAAGGCGGCGGCGCACTAGCGCCGCGACGGGACTTGCGCATCGCGTGTCGCGCGGTGCGCGCATTACGCGACACGCCGCGCGCATGCGGCGCGTCACGTCGCCGGCGGGGCATGGGGCCGCCGCCGGAACAGGGAAGCAGTTCAATGACGTACATGCAAAGGAGCGAAACATGAGTACCCCCCCGACTGGTGCCAACAACACGCAACAGGTCCAGCAGCAGGCGGACGACCTGACCAAGACGCAGCTCGAACTGACGAAGATCAACTTCCAGGTCCAGCAGTCGACCGCGACGTTCGAAACCAGCAACGCAGTGACCGCGCAGGAAGGGACGGCGAACGCCCAGGTTGCGCAACACCTGAGTTCCGCCGGCCGCGCATGACGCCGGTCGCCGGCCGTGCCGCGCGACGCCGGATGCCGGGGCCGCCCGTGACGGGCGCCCGGCGGGGCGTATGCGCGTGGCGGCCGGCCCGTTCCCGGCGCTGCCGGTCAAGGAGGACACGATCATGTCGGTAACAGGCGTAGGCGCGGCACCCCCGGGCGCGGCCGCGCTCGCGGGTGCCGTGCAGCAGGCGGGCACGGCGTCCGATCCGGCGCAGGTGCGCCAGTTCGATGCGTTGATGCAGCCGGGTGCCGCGCCGGCCGCGACGTCGCCGTCGGCGTCGGGCGTCGCGATGACGCGTGCGCCGGCCGATGCGGCGCCGGCCGTGCAGATGACGCCAGCGACACCCGCGCAGGCGAACCATTCGTCGCTCGTCGAGCGGTTGCGCACCTACGGCAACGATCTCGACACGCGGTACGCGAACATCGACAAGCATCGCACCGAGATGCTGACGTCGATGGCGGACAACCGCAGCGATCCGCTGATGACGATGGTGAAGGCGATGGATTTCCAGTGGACGGCGACCACCACGATTTCGGAATACCAGTTGAGCCTGTCGGTCGCGCAGGCGGCGAACGGCTTCACGCACACGGTGCTGAAGACCCAGGAGTAGCGAAAGCCGGTGCGTGCGCCTGAACCGGCCGCGCGCCCTGAAGCGGACAAACGATGACGACGATCGATTCGACGCCGCGCCTGCATGCGTGGCGCAGCCGGGCGGCGCGTGCGCTGCTCGCGGGGCTGCTCGCGCTGCTGGCGGGCTGCCAGAAGGAGCTTTACTCCGGCCTGTCGGAGCGCGATGCGAACCAGATGGTTGCCGTGCTCGGCGACGCGGGCATCAGCGCGGCGAAGGACAACGACGCGCGCGACACGTCGGATCGCAACGCATGGCAGGTGAGCGTCGCGGACGGCGACATGCAGTCGGCGCTCACCGTGCTGCAGGCGAACGGGCTGCCGAAGCCGAGCTACGCGAGCCTCGGCGAGCTGTTCCAGAAGCAGGGGCTCGTGTCGACGCCGGCCGAGGAGCGCGTGCGCTACCTGTACGGCGTGTCGCAGGACCTGTCGCGCACGCTGCAGGACATCGAGGGCGTGGTGGTCGCGCGCGTGCAGGTCGTGATTCCGGAGAACGATCCGCTCGCGGACAAGATCAAGCCGTCGTCGGCGGCCGTGTACATCCGCTACCGGCCCGGCGTGGACCTGCGCGCGATGGCGCCGATGGTCAAGGATCTCGTCGCGCACAGCATCGAAGGGCTGCAGTACGACAACGTGTCGCTGTTCCTGCAGCCGGCCGCCGCGCGCACGGCGCGCGTGGACGGGATCGGCAGCGCGGTGTCGGACATCCTGCGGCTGCGCTCGCCGCTCGGCTGGCTGGTGTTCGCGCTGATCCTGCTGACCTGCGCGGTGATCGCGCTGTCGGCCGCGCGGCGCGGGATGTTCGGCGCGCGGCTGGCCGGGCTGGTCGGCGGCGTACCGCGCGGCGGCAACGGTGCAGGCGGCGCGTCCGCGCAGTCGGGCGGCAGCCTGCGCACGCCGGACGGCGCGCGCGACGGCGCATGAACGAGCCGCATGTGCTGCCGCCGGGCGTTGCGCCCGACGCCGTGTCGCTGCCGTGGCTGCAATCTCTCGCGGCGCCGCCCGCCGGGCGGCGCGCGGCGTTTCGTGCGCTCGTCTGCGAATTCAACCTGCGGCCCGACCGTTATCTGCACGTGACGCGCGTGCCGGCCGACTGGCCCGCGCGCTACCGCTCGCCCGACGCGTTCGGCCCGGCCGGCCGCAAGCTGCTTGCGCGCCATCTGCTCGATGCGAACGGCGTGGCCGAACATCACGACTTCGACCTCGCGAATCCGTGCGCGCGGCTCGCGCTGCTGCCCGGCGCGGCGCTCGAACAGCTCGCATCGTATGCGGGCTTGCTGCTGCATCGCGGCTGGCTGCGCGATGCGCTGGCCGTGCGCCGCATTCGCGCGGAAGTCGCGGCGAAGCTCGGCGGCGATGCACTGGAGCTCGCGCTCGAGCGCGCGCCGGAATTCGGTGCGCTCGCGGACACGCTCGAACCGTGGCGTGCCGATCCGGCCGCGCTGCCGGTGGTGATCCGTGCGCGCGGCGGGCGGCTGCTCGCGGATTTCATCGGCGTGGCGGGCGATGCGGTCGCGCGGCGCGCGCGGCTGAAATTCAACCGCGCGATCGACGACGAAGCGCCGTACTGGCTGAACCGCGCGCAGCGCGACCAGTTCGGCGAATTGCTGTTTCTGTTTCTGATTCCCGAGAGGCTTGCGTCATGGGACTGGCTTTTCTGATCACGAGCGACAACCTGCAGCTGCTGTCGGAGCGCAAGGTACTCAAGGAGCGCGAATACGCGGCGCTGCTCGACGCGTCCGCGGTGATCGCGACCGCGCGCGACGAGGCCGCGCGCATCGTCGCCGATGCGCAGCGCGAATTCGACAAGCGCCAGGCGGCCGGCTACGACGAAGGGATGCGCCGCGCGCAGCGCGAGCATGCGGCGCAGGCTTATACGCAGGCGCTGGCCGCCGCGCGCACGATGGAGTCGATGAAGGATTCGATGGCCGACATCGTCGTGAAAGCCGTGCGCGCGATCGTCGGCGAGATGCCCACGCAGAAGCTGTACGAGGCTGCGCTCGCGCGGATCGCGCCGCTCGTGCGCGACGAGGCGTTCCTGATCGTGCGGGTCGCGCCGGGCCGCGAGGACGAGATGCGCGACGCGCTCGAGCGCGCGTTCGCCGGCCAGTCGAACCGGCAACGGATCCGCATCGTCGAGGATGCGCAGCTCGAACGCCACGCATGCACGGTCGAGACGCCGTCCGGGCGCATCGATGCGAGCCTCGACCTGCAGATCGACGCGCTGCGCCAGGCGATCCGCCGCGACGCGCTGAAGGGCTCGCCGCGATGAACGCGCCGCTCGACGATCCGCAACCGAACGGCCGCGAGAGCGACGACGATGCCGCGCCGTTCGATCGCGGCCGCCTCGTCGGCGATCTCGACGCGGGGCTCGCCTTCTTCTCGCCGGTGTCGGTGCAGGGCCGCGTCAATCACGCGGTCGGGCAGATCCTCAACGCGACGGGCATCCGTGCGCGGCTCGGCGAGATCTGCGAGCTGCGCACGCCGAACCAGCCGACGCTGCTCGCCGAGGTGGTCGGCTTCTCGCGGCAGACCACGCTGCTCACGCCGCTCGGCGACGTGGCCGGGCTGTCGCCGGAGACGAGTGTCGTGCCGTCCGGGCGCGAGCACGTGTTTCCGGTCGGCGAAGCGCTGTTCGGCCGCGTGCTCGACGGGCTCGGCCGGCCGCTCGACGATCGCGGGCCGGTGACGGGCGCCGCGTGGGTGTCGACGCAGCAGGACCCGCCGAACCCGCTCGCGCGCAAGCTGATCGACACGCCGTTTCCGACCGGCGTGCGCGTGATCGACGGCCTGATGACGCTCGGCATCGGCCAGCGCGTCGGCATCTTCGCGCCGTCCGGCGTCGGCAAGAGCACGCTGCTCGGGATGATCGCGCGCGGCGCGCAGGCCGACGTGAACGTGATCGCGCTGGTCGGCGAACGCGGCCGCGAAGTGCGCGAGTTCATCGAGCACAGCCTGTCGCCCGAGGTGCGCGCCCGCTCGATCGTCGTCGTGTCGACGTCCGATCGTCCGGCGATGGAGCGCGTGAAATCCGCGCTGGTCGCGACCGCGATCGCCGAGCACTTTCGCGATGCGGGCAAGCGCGTGCTGCTGCTGGTCGATTCGCTCACGCGTTTCGCGCGCGCGCAGCGCGAGGTCGGCCTCGCGAGCGGCGAGCCGCCGACGCGGCGCAGCTTCCCGCCGTCGACGTTCGCCGTGCTGCCGCGCCTGCTCGAACGCGCGGGGCAGGGCGCGACCGGCTCGATCACCGCGCTGTATACGGTGCTGGTCGAAGGCGATGAGGAATCCGATCCGATCGCCGAGGAAGTGCGCTCGATCCTCGACGGTCACATCGTGCTGTCGCGCAAGATCGCGCTCGCGAACCGCTATCCGGCGATCGACGTGCTCGCGAGCCTGTCGCGCGTGATGCCGCTCGTCGCGAGCCGCGCGCATCAGCAAGCGGCCGCGCGCGTGCGCGAGCTGATCGCGAAGTACCAGGAAATCGAGCTGCTCGTGCAGATCGGCGAGTACCGCGAAGGCAGCGACCGGCTTGGCGATCTCGCGCTGCGTGCGCGCGATGCGATCGGCGCGTTCTGCGCGCAGGCGTCGCACGAGGACGTGCGTTTCGACGCGCTGCTCGCGAAGCTGACGAAACTCGCGAACGACCATGTCTGAAGCCGACGACCGTCTCGTGCTCGCGACGCTCGCACGCCTGAAGCGCGTGCGCGAGATGCGCAGCCAGATCGCGCGCGTGGCGGCCGCGCGCCAGCAGGGCATCGCCGCGCAGAGCCGGCGCGCGCTCGACGCCGCGCACGCGCAGCTTGCGCAGCAGGTCGCGGCGAAGGCCGCGATCCAGACGCGCCTCGCCGATGACGTGCGCGAGGCGCGCGCGTTGCAGAACGCGGCGGCCGATACGCGCACGTTCGACCGCCATATCGGTGTCGCGCACGCGTCGGTCAGCGAGGCCGCGCACGTGCACCGCGATCACGAGGCCACGCTCGCCGACCTGCAGCGCGCCGCGCGCAAGGCGAAGGCCGCCGAGGACAAGCTCGACAAGGCCGGCGAGAAGGCCCTGCACGCGCGCGCGGCGCGGGTCGAGCGCGACGCCGATGAAGTCGCGGATGCGCATGCGGTGCGGCGCTTCGCGACGGCCGGCGTGTGGGCGGGCGACGCGCAGGGGCATGCATCGGGGCAGCGTGACATGGCGGCCGCGTTCGATGCGGAAATGGTGTCGCGACCGGCGGGGGTGGACGCGATGGACACGGCAAACACGGCAAACACGGCAAACACGGCAAACACGGCAAACACGGCAAACACGCGCGCAGCGGCCGGCAACGCCGACCCGGGCGGCGCGACTGTCCCGGCCGCCGCCGTCGACGATGCGGCGCCGCCCGCCGCCGCGGAGCGCCGATGCTAGACCACGCCGCGAACTTCAACGACATCGCCGGCACGCTGCGTCCACTGCTCTACGTGATGCCGCGCCTGCTGCCGATCATGTTCGTCGTGCCGGTGTTCAACGAGCAGATCGTCACGGGCCTCGTGCGCAACGGCATCGCGGTCGTGATCGCCGCGTTCGTCGCGCCGGTGATCGACCCCGCGCAGGTCGCCGCGCTGCCGTTCCTGATGTGGTGCCTGCTCGTCGCGAAGGAGGCGGTGATCGGCATGCTGCTCGCGGGCGCGTTCAGCGCGGTGCTGTTCGCGATCCAGGGCGTCGGCTACCTGATCGATTTCCAGACCGGCAGCGGCAGCGCCGCGTTCTTCGATCCGATGGGCGGGCACGAGGGCGGCCCGACGTCAGGGTTCCTGAATTTCGTCGCGATCGCGCTGTTCGTCACCGCGGGCGGGCTGCAGGTGCTCGTGCAGCTGTTCGCGCAGTCGTACGCGTGGTGGCCGATCGGCTCGCTCGGCCCTGATTTCTCGTCGATGCTGCAGACCTTCGTCGTGCGGCAGACCGACACGATCTTCGAATGGATGGTGAAGCTCGCCGCGCCGGTGATCATCGTGCTGGTGCTGGTCGAGCTCGGCATCGGCCTCGTCGGGCGCGCGGTGCCGCAGCTGAACATCTTCGTGTTCGCGCAGCCGCTGAAGAGCGCGCTCGCGGTGCTGATGATGGTGCTGTTCCTGCCGGTGGTATACGCGTCGCTGCACGCGCTGCTGAGCCCCGATAGCGGGTTGATGGCGCTGCTGCGCGCGCTGTTCGCCGCGCACGGCGGCGCGTGACGGCCCCGCCGGAACCGGAGCGACGATGGCCGAAAAGAACCAGCAGCCGACCGCGAAGCGCCTGCGCGAGGCCCGCCAGAAAGGCGACGTGCCGAAGAGCGCGGAGACGATCTCGTCCGCGTTCTTCGTCGGCGTGTGCGTCGCGCTCGCGGTCGGGCTCGGCACGTTGTTCGCGCGGCTGCAGGCGCTGTTCCGGCTCGTGTTCGATGCGGCGGGCGCCAGCGATCCCTCCGCGCGGCTCGCGGTGCTGATCGACGGCGCCGCGCGCGACTGGGCGCTGCTGTCCGCGCAGATCGTCGCGGCCGGGCTGCTGGCCGGCCTGCTCGCGGGCTTCGTGCAGGTGGGCGGCGTGATGGCGTGGAGCCGGCTCGTGCCGCAGCTGTCGCGGCTCAATCCCGCCGAGGGGCTGAAGAACATGGTGTCGATGCGCAACCTCGTGAACCTCGCGAAGATGCTGCTGAAGACCGTGCTGCTGGTCGCGACGCTCGGCTGGCTGATCGTCGAGTCGCTCGACCCGGCGGTGCAGTCCGGCTTCACGCGGCCGATGTCGATTCTCGCGCTGATCGTGAAGCTGCTGATGCTGCTGTTCGGCTGGGCCGCGCTGATCTATATCGTGATGGCGCTGATCGACATCGTGCATCAGCGGCGCGAGTTCAATCAGAAGATGAAGATGTCGATCGAGGAAGTGCGGCGCGAGCACAAGGAAGATGAAGGCGACCCGCACATCGAGGCGAAGCGCCGGCAGCTCGCGCGCGAAGCGCAGTTCTCGTCGCTGCCCGACCGGATCGGCTTCGCGTCGGTGGTCGTCTATTCGTCGAGCGTCGCGGTCGCGCTTTATTACGGCGGCGTCGGCACGCTGCCATGGGTGCTCGCGCGCGGCGAGGGCGAGGCGGCCGAGCGGATCGTACGGCTCGCGCGCGACGCGCTGCGTCCGACGCTTGCGAACGCCGGCCTCGCGCAGGCGCTGTACGAGAGCACGCCTGAAAAGGGCACGATCCAGCAACGGCATTTCCGCGAAGTCGCGCAGTTGCTGAAGTGGGCGACCGGCGCGGCCTGACGTGCTCGAACTGTCGGGGCCGGAACATCGAAAGGCGCGCGGTTCAGCGATGCGTCGTGATGCGGAACCGTTTCCGCTTCACCGGGCCGGTCGCACGCAGTGCTTGACGCCGGTTTTTTTCCGGGTTCTTCCGAGATTCACCCATGAATTATTGCTGATTTATTTCTTCGTAATATGGCTCGACCGTCAGCCGGACGGCGGGCTGCGAGGTTGCGCCGCCGCTGACGGAACAGGTCAACAGAGGCAGACAAATCAATGTGCGGAATCGACGGCTTTCTGAATAGCGTCGCCTTCGATGAGGAGACAGCGCGCGGCACGCTCGCGCGAATGACGGCGAGCCTCGCGCATCGCGGCCCCGACGGGCAGGGCCTCTGGGTCGACCCGGAAGCCGGTATCGCGCTCGGCCACCGGCGGCTTGCGATCGTCGATCTGTCGGTCCACGGCCGGCAGCCGATGGCATCGGCGTGCGGCCGCTACGTCATGGTCTTCAACGGCGAAATCTATAACCATCGCGAGTTGCGCGCGGAGCTCGGGCGCGCGGGTCGCGCACCGGCGTGGCGCGGCCACTCCGACAGCGAGGTGCTGATCGCGGCGATCGCCGCGTGGGGCGTCGAGGCGGCGCTGCGGCGCGCGACCGGCATGTTCGCGTTCGCGCTGTGGAATCGCGCGTCGCGGGTGCTGACGCTCGCGCGCGACCGGATCGGCGAGAAGCCGCTCTACTACGGCCGGATCGGCGACGCACTGGTGTTCGCGTCGGAGCTGAAGGCGCTGCGCGGCTACCCGGGCTTCGACGGCACGATCGATCGCGACGCGCTGTGCCTGTACCTGCGCCAGTCGAGCGTGCCCGCGCCGCATACGATCTATCGCGGCATCAGCAAGCTGCCGCCGGGCACCTTCATCCAGTTCGAGCATGCGCGCGACACGCCGCGCCCGCGCGCGTACTGGACGCTCGAGCAGGCGATCGAAGCCGGCCGCGAGCAGCCGTTCGAGGGCAGCGCCGACGAGGCCGTCGATCAGCTCGACACGATCCTGCGCCAGGCCGTCGCGCGGCAGATGGAAGCCGACGTACCGCTCGGCGCGTTCCTGTCGGGCGGCATCGATTCGTCGGCGATCGTCGCGCTGATGCAGGCGCAGTCGGCGAAGCCGGTCGACACGTTCACGATCGGCTTTCACGAGGCCGGCTACGACGAGGCCGGCTATGCGAAGGCGGTCGCGCGCCACCTCGGCACGCGGCATACCGAGCTCTACGTGACGGCCGACCATGCGCTCGGCGTCGTGCCGAAACTGCCGACGATCTATGACGAGCCGTTCTCCGACGCGTCGCAGATTCCGACCTTCCTCGTGTCGGAGCTGACGCGCCGGCACGTGAAGGTGAGCCTGTCCGGCGACGGCGGCGACGAGCTGTTCGGCGGCTATACGCGCTACTTCCTGACGCCGCGCCTGTGGCGCAAGCTGCATCGCGTGCCGGCGGCGGTGCGCGCGCGGATCGCCGCCGCGCTGCATGCGCTGCGTCCCGATCATGCGGACCAGCTCGCGGCGGTCGCGCAGGGCGCATGGAGCGGCGTGGAAGCGCGCGACTCGGCGACCCGCATCGGCGACCGGCTGCACAAGCTCGGCCACGTGATGACGGCCGAGAGCCGCATCGCGCTGTACCGGCTGCTGATGTCGTCGGTGCATCATCCGGAGCGCATCGCGCTGGCCGGACAGGAACCGCCGACCCCGCTCGATACGGTGTCTGCATGGCCCGCGAACCTGAGCTTCGCCGAGCAGGCGATGGCGATCGACACGCTCACGTACCTGCCGACCGACATCCTCGCGAAGGTCGATCGCGCGGCGATGGCGGTGAGCCTCGAGACGCGCATGCCGTTCCTCGATCATCACGTCGTCGAATTCGCATGGCGCGTGCCCGCGTCGGTGCGTTTACCGGAAGGGCAGTCGAAGGCGCTGCTGCGCCGGCTGCTGGACCGGTACGTGCCGTCGGCGCTGATCGACCGGCCGAAGCAGGGCTTCTGCGCGCCCGTCGATCACTGGCTGCGCGGCGCGCTGCGCGACTGGGCCGATGCGTTGCTGCAGCCGTCGCGGCTGCGTGACGAGGGCTTTTTCGACGCGGCGGCGGTCGACCGGCTGTGGCGCCAGCACCAGTCGGGCCGGATGAACTGGCAGCATCAGCTGTGGACGGTGCTGATGTTTCAGGCATGGCTGGAGGCGCAGCGCGCTGCGTGAAGCGGGGTTTCGCGCACGCTTGGAGGCACAGCGCGCTGCACGAAGCGGGATGACGCGGCGCGGTTCGGATGTGCCAGGCATGGCTGGAGGCACGGCGCGCCGCATGAAGCGGGGCGACGCGGCACGCCGCGTCATCCGATGCACGTCATGCCGGCGTCGCGTCGACGCTCACTGATCGAGACAGCGCACGCACAGCCGCTTCGCCTGGCTCGCCGGCAAGCCGCGGCACATCATCACGACCGGGCGCGCATGGCACGACGGCGCGTCGGCGGAGGCCGCGGGCGACGCGAGCCTGCGCGCGCGTTCGGGCGGCGTGGTCGCGGCCGCGTTCATGCGCCGTTGTCGCGCGGGCGGCGGCATATCGCTCACCACCGGAATCGGTTCGACGCCGCCTTCGCGCGCATTGCGTTGCGCGCTCGCGACGACGCGGCTCACGTAGCCGCTCGAGAACCCGGTCGTGAAGTTGCCGCTGTAGTAGCACGACAGCGCCGCGCGCAACGCGGCCTGCGCGGGACGGCCGGTATTCGACGAGCGCGCGAAGCATTCGGTCAGGATCGCGCCGCCCGCCCGCAGGTTGCGGCACGGTTCGAACATCGTCGTGTCGTCGAGGCCGTATTTCGCGAAGTTTCGTTCGTTTACCTGAGCGAGGCCGACACTGTAGCTGAAGCCGCGCGCGGCCAGCTCGCTCGTGGTCGCGCGCGCTTCGTCGAGCGACGCGGGCTGGCGCGTCAGGTGGCCGCCGACCACGCCGATCGCATACGGGTTGAAACCGGATTCGGTGCGCACCAGCGCGGCGAGCGTGTCGGGATCGACGTTCGGCGCGCACGCGCGCGCGAGCTGCGCGAAGCCGGCGGCGCTGCCGGCCGCGTGCGCGCTGCGCGGCTGCAGGCCCGCGCAGGCGAGCGTCAACGCCAGCGCGATTAGCACGGCCGGCGCGATCACTGCGCGCAGGTTCGGCACGACGCTGCGCAACGCGCGCGCGTTCATCCCGCCCCCGCCACGCGATACGACAGCACGAGCCCGTGCACGAGCAGCGACCAGCCGTCGAGCGCGACGAACAGCAGCAGCTTGAACGGCACCGAGATCGTCGTCGGCGAGATCATCTGCATCCCGAGCGCGAGCAGGATGTTCGCGACCAGCAGGTCGACGACGATGAACACGATGTAGATCACGAAGCCGATCTGGAATGCCTTGGTCAGCTCGGCGAGCGTGAAGCTCGGCACCAGCACGAGCAGGTCGTCGTCCTTGATGCCGTCCGCGCGGTTCTTCGGCCAGACCGAGGTTGCCGTGCGCACGAAGAATTCGCGGTCGCGCTGCCGCGTGTGCGACACCAGGAAATCCTTGACCGGCGGCAGCGCGGCATCGGCGAGCGCGCCGATATCGGCGGTCGACAGCTGCCCCGACGCGTCGAAGTGGCGTGCCTGCAGCGCGTCGCGGATCGACATGCCGACCGGCGCCATGATGAACAGCGACAGGATCAGCGCGATGCCGTTCAGCACGAGGTTCGGCGGCACCTGCTGGATTCCGAGCGCGGAGCGCAGCAGGCCGAGCACCACCACGAGCTTCGTATAGCTCGTCACCATCAGCGCGGCGAACGGCGCGATGCCGAGCGCGGCGATCACCGCGATCAGCGCGACCGGATTCGGCAGGCTGCCCATCGTTCAGCGCTCGCGCGGCGCGGGCTGCGTCAGCGTGACGACGCGCACGCCGAGCTTCTGGCCGACCGCGATCAGGTGCCCGGTGCCGATCAGCATCCCGTTCGCGACGAGATGGATCACGCTCTGGTTGATGCCTTGCTGCAGCTCGATCACCGCGCCCGGTTGCAGCGCGCCGAGTTCGCCGAGCGGGATCGACGTGGGCGGCAATTCGAAACGCAGGTCGACCGCGAGGCCGTCGAGCGAGCGCGGCGCATCGTCGGGCGGCGCATCGTGCGCGCTCGCGGGCGGGGTGTCGGTGCGGGTCGGTTCCAAAGGCATCTCCCTGATTCGTTCGACGGTCAGCCGGTTGCCCGACGGCCGTCCGGTGATCTCCCACGCCGGCGCGGCCGGCACCCGCGCGACGCACAGCAGGTTCTGCTCGTGCGCGCGCCAGCGTTCGATCGCGATGATGTCGCCGCCGACGACGTCGGCCAGCTCGGCCATCGTCAGCTCGGTCCGGCCGATCTCGAATACCAGCTGCACCGGCAGGCCCGCATACGCGGCGCCGGTGTCGGGCCGCGCGGCCGCCGGCGTCGGTGCTGCGAAGAACACCGCTAGCGCGTCCGGCGCATCGAACAGCAGCGCGCCGTGGCAGCGCCAGGCGCCGTCGGCGCGACGCAGCTCGAAGCGCAGCGCGGCCGGCGCGGTGCGCCACGCGGGCACGCTCGCCGGCGGCGGCAGCAATTCCACGCGCTGCCGCGTCGCGGCCTGCAACACGGCCGAGAGCGGCGCGGCGAGGTCGGCGAGCAGCGCCGCGCGGATCACGGCCGGCACGGCCGGGTCGGCCGCGTCGCCGAGCCATGCGCTTTCCGCGACCGGATCGATCCACAGCGTGCCGGCGGCCGGGCCGATGACGAAGCGGTAGGCATGCGCGTCGGCGGCCGGTTCGGCATCGACGCGCCAGCGCACCTCGTACGCGTGTTCGCCGAGCGTGATCGGGACCGCGGCCGTCGCGCCGTACGCATGCGACAGCCCGCGCGCGGCGGCGGCGGACAGGCGCGGCAGCCAGGGCGACGCGTCGAGCGCGACCGCGGCCGGCGGGGGCGGGATGGCGGCCGGGGTGGCGGCGGCGGGTGGCGCCCGGTTCGCGGCGTCGCCGGCGTCGGCATTCGTCAGGGACAGCGCAGGCACGGCGGGATCAGGGCGGATTCGGCGTTGGTTCGACGGGTTGTTGTGGCCGGCGGCGCAGGGGGCGCGCGGCTGCTGCGTCGATTGTAGGGACGCCGCCGGCCGCGTGCCGCGCCGGAATCCGTAGTCGTGTGCAGCGCGGGGCCGCGCGGGCGGCGGCGAGCTACGAAGCCTTTTGTCGGGGGGCGTGGCGGGGCGGTGGTGGGTCGGCGCGGTGTCGCGGCGGCGTGGCGTGCGATAGCGCAGCCGCTAATCGACGGCACGCGCGCTTGCATGCGACTGCCGCAAACGCGGCCGCCGCCCGATGGCGGCGGTCGTGTCGCGGCGGGGAAGGCGTGCCCGGCCACGAGACGCTCCGGGTCGCGCGTGCAGCGCCGTGGAGGAGCCTTGCCGGCGCGCCGCGCTGCGGCGGCGCGCGGGTGAGCCGCTACGCGTTACGCGTAGTCGGCGGCCAGCGCCTGCTGCGGGGCGGCGCGCAGGATCGGCGCCACATCGTGGCGTTCGACGTGCGTCATGGCCGCGCCGAACAGCACCAGCCGATAGCCGACCGCATAGATCGGGATGATCCGCAGGTTCTTGTCGTGATCGAGCTGCAGCTTCGAACGGATGCGCGAGATATGGGTGTCGAGCGTGCGCGACGACACGCCGAGCTCGCGGCCCCAGACCGCTTCCTGGATCGCTTGCCGCGGCACGATTTTGTTCATGTTGTCGAGCAGGAATTCGACGACATCGAATTCACGCGGCGTGATGTCGACGACTTTGTTGTCGATTTCGATCGTGCGGCGCACGAAGTTGATTTTTATGTTGTCGATGTACAGGTATTTGCAATCCATGTTGGCCCTCGCATGTCCGTAAAGGAGTGTTTGCGGGTCATGTACCGCAACTTCCGGGCCAGGGACGCGCTGACAGGGATCGACGGGCGGTCGGAGCGGGTGGGCGGCGCGCCAGCCTTGAATCTAAAAGAATTTTTAACGTGGGGCGTGTGGTGTGCTTCGGAAGGGTCGGAGCAACATTGAAGGATTGTTACGTAGCATCCGGCGGGAACGTTACGGGCGTTACGGGCGGCGTAACGTTGGGGAATGCGCTGACGGCAGGCGACGCGTTCGCGCGACATGGCGCAAAATCGAGCAAAATCAACCCTACACTGAACCCTACATTCAACCCAACCAATAATCATGAAAAATGCATATAAATCATAGATATAAGTCGCTATAATCGGCTACATCAAACCCTACATTCAACCCGACATCGAACCCTCCCGGCGAAGCATGACAACCGTTGCCACCTTTGAACCGCTGTTTCCCGAGGACCGTGTCCTCGATCCGCTGCTTGATCAGGCCGGCCAACTCGTCGATTCGTCGCAACGGTTGCTCGCGGTGAGGGATACGCCATTGGCACGCGCGCTCGTTCCGCAGTTGCGCGCAATGAATTCGTACTATACGAACAAGATCGAAGGTCAGCACACGACCCCCGCCAAAATCGAGGCGGCGCTTCATCGGGATTATTCGACCGATATCGTCGAGCGCAAGAAGCAGCGCTTCGCGGTCGCGCATATCGCAACGGAAGCCGCACTCGAGGAAGAATGGGGCGGCCTTCCGCTCGCCGCGCTGTTCGAGCCTGCGCGAATTTCCGTCATCCACGAGCGGTTCTTTTCGTGCCTTCCCGCAGATGAGCGAATCACCGACGATGGTCAAATCGTTGTTCCGGGCGAGCTTCGGCGCTCCGATGTGACGGTCGGGCGCCATCTGGCACCGGAGCCCGAGATGATCGAGCCGCTGCTTCAGGCCTGGGCGACGCGTTACGCCCGTATCCGCGCGAGGGAGTATCAAGTGATCGGGATCGCTTGCTCGCATCATCGCCTGGCGTGGGTACATCCGTTCATGGACGGTAACGGCAGGGTTGCGCGTCTGCATTCGCATCTTGGACTGCGCGCCGCCGATCTCACCCACGGGCTGTGGTCACCGCTTCGCGGATTGGCGCGCGAGCATGAGCAGTATTACGCGAGGCTGAGCGAAGCCGATCAGTCCCGGCGCAATGATCTGGACGGCCGGGGCAATCTGACTCAGGAAGGGCTGGTCAGGTTCGCGCGGTTCTTTCTGGCCTGTTGCGAGGATCAGGTCGGATTCATGGTGCGTATGACGGAATTCGACGGAGTCACCGGACGCATGCTCGATCTATTGCGGTACCTCGAATTCAATCCATGGAGCATCCGTTCGGAAAAGTCCGTCATCAAGGCGGAAGCCGCTGCGCTGGCCATGGAATTCGTCGCACTGCGTCGCGCCGTCACGCGCGCGGAATTCACGCAGATGCTGGGAGTCAGTGACGTGCTGGCACGCCGTATCGTTAGATCGCTGCTCGATTTCGGGCTGCTGACTTCTCCTTCGCACCGCGGTGAGCTTTCCTTCGGGCTGCCGCTCGCGGCACTGCGATTTCTTTTCCCCAGGCTTTGGCCGGAAGTCGAACAGGAGTGACCGGTCCGGCGTGATCGTGTCGCGTGCCGCAGGCGCCAGCGCAATAAAAAACCGGCCGCGCAACGTTCCCGTCACGCGGCCGGCCCGGCGTCTCTTCGTTCTGCCCGTCAAGCCTTCGCCGTATCGCCCGAATCGAACGGCAGCACGTAATGCCGCTTGCCGGTCGCCGCGAAGATCGCGTTGGCGACCGCCGGCCCGACCGGCGCGACACCCGGCTCGCCGACGCCCGTCGGCGCCTCGGCCGACGGCACGATATGCACCTCGACCTTCGGCATCTCCGCCATCCGCAGCACGTGATAGCCGTCGAAGTTGCGCTGCTCGACATGGCCGTCCTTCAGCGTGATCGCGCTGTGCAGCGCCGCGCCGAGCCCGAAGCCGATGCCGCCTTCCATCTGCGCGGCGACGATGTCGGGATTGATCGCGATCCCGCAGTCGACCGCGCACACCACGCGTTCGACCTTCACCTTGCCGTCGGCGTCGACCGACACTTCCGCGACCTGCGCGACATAGCTCTTGAACGCCTCGGCCACCGCGATCCCGCGCCCGCGGCCCTTCGGCAGCGGTTTCGCCGGATCCCAGCCGGCCTTCTGCGCGGCCAGCTCGAGCACCGCGCGCATCCGCGGCTCCTTCGCGAGCAGGTCGCGGCGGAACAGGTACGGATCCTTGCCCGCCGCGTGCGCGGCTTCGTCGATGAACGCCTCGACCGCGTAGGCCGTGTGCGAGCTGCCGACCACGCGCCACCACAGCACGGGCAGGCCGACCTTGGTGGTGGTCAGTTCGACCGACACGTTCGGCACCGCGTACGGCAGGTTCGCCGCACCCTCGACCGACGTCGCGTCGATTCCGTCCTTGACCATGAACGCCTCGAACGGCGTGCCGGCGAGGATCGACTGGCCGACGATCCGGTGGCGCCAGCCGACCAGCCGGCCGTCCGCGGTCAGCCCCGCGTCGAGCTTGTGGAAGTACATCGGGCGATAGAAGCCGCCCTGGATGTCGTCCTCGCGCGTCCACTGCAGCTTGACCGGCTTGCCGTCCGCGCCGAGCGCCTTCGCGATCGACACGGCCTCGACCACGTAGTCCGACCACGCGTTCGCGCGCCGGCCGAAGCTGCCGCCCGCATACAGCGTGTGGATCTGCACCTGCTCGGGCTTCAGGCCCGCGACCCTGGCGGCGTTGCCCTGGTCGACCGTCTGGAACTGGTCGCCGGCCCAGATCTCGCAGCTGTTCGCGGTCAGCTTGACGACCGCGTCGAGCGGCTCCATCGGCGCGTGCGCGAGATACGGAAATTCGTAGGTCGCGCTGACCTTGCGCGCGGCGCCCGCGATCGCCGCGTCGGCATCGCCGTCCTTGCGGGCCGACGCGCCGGGCTGCGCGGCGAGCTGCCGGTACTCGCGCATGAGCTGGTCCGAGCTGCGCTTTTCGGCGTTGGTTTCGTCCCAGTCGACCTTCAGCGCGTCGCGGCCCTGCTTCGCGGCCCAGAAACCGTTCGCGACGACCGCGACGCCACCCGGCACCTGCACGACCGACACCACGCCCGGCACGGCCTTCGCGGCCGTCGCGTCGAACGACTTGACCGTCGCGCCGAAGCGCGGCGGGCGCTGCAGCAGCGCGACGCGCATGCCGGGGAAGGTCGTGTCGAGCGTGAAATGCGCGGTGCCGTTCGACTTGGCCGACCCGTCGACGCGCGCAATGCGATGGCCGATCAGCTTGAAGTCGGCCGGCTGCTTCAGCGTGACCTTGTCGGGCACCGGCAGTTTCGACGCGTCGGCGACAAGCGTGCCGTAGGCGGCCGTCTTGCCGCTCTTCGCATGCGTGACGACGCCGTTGGCGGTGGTCAGTTCGCCGGCCGGCACCTTCCAGCGCGCCGCGGCGGCCGACACGAGCATCGCGCGGGCCTTGCCGCCCGCTTCGCGCAATTGCTGCCACGAGTTCGCCATGGCCGAGCTGCCGCCCGTGCCCTGCATCGTGCCGAACGCGAGGTTCGCATAGCGCTTCGCATCGGCCGGTGCGCTTTCGACGCGCACGCTCGACCAGTCCGCGTCGAGTTCCTCGGCGACGATCGTCGCGATGCCCGTATAGGCACCCTGGCCCATTTCGACATGTTTTGCGATGACCGTGACCGTGCCGTCGGGCGTGATGCGCAGGAATGCATTCGGCGCGAAGTCGGCAGCGGGCGCCGTCGCGGCGAGCGCGCGGCGGCCGAGGCCGGCCCATTCGAAGCCGATCGTCAGGCTGACGGCGGCCGCGGCACCGGCGGCCTTCAGGAACGTGCGGCGCGACGGTCGCACCGAGCCGGCGTTGTCGAGTTCGATCGTCATGGTCAGGCTCCCAGCGTCGCGGCCGCGTCGTGGATCGCGGCCCGGATCCGGGCGTAGGTCGCACAGCGGCAGATGTTGCCGTTCATCGCGGCGTCGATGTCCGCGTCGGTCGGCTTCGGGTTCTGTTCGAGCAGGGCGGTTGCCGACATGATCTGGCCGGACTGGCAATAGCCGCACTGCGGCACCTGCAGCTTCACCCAGGCGGCCTGCACGGCCTGCGCGGGCTTGCTCTCGAGGCCTTCGATCGTCGTGATGTGCTTGCCCGCGATGCCGGCGAGCGGCAGCACGCACGAGCGCACGGCCTGGCCTTCGAGATGGACGGTGCACGCGCCGCACTGCGCCATGCCGCAGCCGAACTTCGTGCCGGTCAGCCCCGCATGCTCGCGGATTGCCCAGAGGACGGGCATCGACGGATCGGCGTCGAGCGTGACACTCTTGCCGTTCAGGACAAACGTGGTGGGCATTTTTTGTCTCCGTGGGGAAAACCCGGCATGCGCCGGATAAGGGGGGAGTGTGCGCGAACGGCCGATTTTTACGTCTACCCAATCCTGCAAATTTATTGAACAATCCTGCAAATCCCCGGCGCGGCGGCGAGCGATTCGCTATGCTCCCGCGATTCAGGGAAATGAGGCGAGGAATCCGTCATGGACATGACCGATATCGCGGCGTCGCGCGAATCCGGGCGGCGCGAACTGGCGTCGCTGATCGGCCGGTTCGCGCCGACGGACGGCTCCCACTCGACGGCCGTGCCGGCGCTGATGCTGCATCGGCATGCGCATCCGGTCGATCTCGGCTGCGGCGTGTCGCGTGCCGCGCTCGTGATCGCCGCGCAGGGCGCGAAGCGCGTGATCGTGGCCGGCCAGGCCTACGAATACGACACGCGCAATTGCCTGATTACGTCGATCGACTTGCCGATTCTCTCGCGCGTCACGCAGGCGTCGCCCGACGCGCCTTACCTGTGCCTGTCGCTCACGCTCGATCTGCAGCGCATCGTCGAACTCGCGGCCGAGATGCGGCTGCCCGAGCCCGATGCGGGCCCGGAAGGCGAGGGCATCGCGCTCGCCGAGTTGACGCCGCCGCTGCTCGATGCCGCGCTGCGGCTGTTGCGGCTGCTCGATACGCCGGCCGACATTCCGGTGATCGCGCCGCTGATCGAAAAGGAACTGCTGTACCGGCTGATGACGAGCGGGCAGGGCACGCGGCTGCGGCACATGGCCGTCGCGAGCAGCCAGACGCACCGGATCGCGCGTGCGATCGAATGGATCCGCGATCACTACGCGGAGCCGATGCGCGTCGACACGCTCGCACAGGCGGTCAACATGAGCGTGTCGTCGCTGCACCATCACTTCAAGCACGTGACCACGCTGAGTCCGCTGCAGTACCAGAAGCAGCTGCGGCTGCACGAGGCGCGGCGTTTGCTGTTGCGGCAGGGCGGCGACGTCGGGTCGGTGGCGGCGACCGTCGGCTATGAAAGCGCGTCGCAGTTCAGCCGCGAATACAGCCGGCTGTTCGGCGCGCCGCCGATGCGCGATGTCGGGCATCTGCGCAAGAAGGAATTGCTCGGCACCTGACGGCAGTGCCGGTCGTGTCGACCGCATCGGGCCCGGCTTCGTCGCGCGATGCGCGGCTCGCCGGAACGGGATGACACGCAATCGATGTGCCATGGCCGCCGCACGCAGGCGCAACGGGACAGCGGAGCGTGCCGCCACGCCGCGCACGAACTTCTGTTTCAAGCATGCATCCCGGAAACGGGCGAACCGATACGGAAAATGCCGGCAGGATGCGAACCGACGGGCCGAAACGCGCAATAACACCGCTCCGCCCCGCACATTCTGCATGGATCGCGCATTTCACGACCATGTTTCGCGCGATGAGATTCGCAGTCGAAATCGATTCGAAAATGTTTCTCGCGCGCAGCGCGCGTTCTCATCCCAGCCGTTGGAGCACGATGGTTGCCGGTACTGGATGTCGGTGAATTGAAGGAAAACAGTAAAAATCGATAAAGTGTGTTCAAGGCCGCATGGCGCACCTGCCGTCGTTTTTTCCGATATGCGGCGTGAAAGCCATGTCGGCTCGCGTCGTATTTACCGGTTTTTGCCGCGCGTTCGCATCGCCGGCCGATGCTCGATATCGTCGGTATTTTCACGGATGAATCAATTGCGTTTCGCGGCGGCGGGTGCGCACGTCCGGAACGATAGCGATGTCAGCCGCGCGGGTCCCGCAGAACCGGTTGTCGCGCGCTTAGATTCACGATTTTTTCGCGTACGGGAAGGCTGCCGAACGGGCTGCGGCAGGCGGTTTGCCGGGGGCCGAAATGTACATCGGCCGGGATATGCGACGGTGCAGTTCTCAAGTATGAAACATCCGTTCGACACCCCCTTGCGCGAGGCCCCGCGGGCCGCGTTCGTCCGCCTTTTCCGGCATTGCTTCGCGCCATTCGATGATCGGCGCGTGCTGCCGACCGTTATCGCGATACATTCCTGAAACAAAAAATTCGATTCCCGGCGATATTGCGGGCGCCGCGAACGATACGCGACGCGCAACCATCGGTGGAATCACGCATGGCATGCCGTTTGCGATATTGGACGCACCGGCGAGCGGTCGACCTGATGCAACAAAGATGGGGGGCGGCCCGTTCGTCAATAAGCAGTCGGGGAAATAGCGATGAAGACCAGAAGCAACAACTTGATGCGCGCATTCCTTGCGCACCCGTGGGGTAGTCGGACAGCTCGGAACAGGACTCGCGATGCAGTGCCAGCTTCGCGGGTTCGTTGCCGGTTTCCCGGTATCCGCGCGTTGCGCGTGCTGGACCGCTTGTCGTTTCTCACGACAACCGGCCGACAGCCGTGCTCCCCTTCATTCAGCTCGTCCGGATGGGCCATGCTGTCCGTGCCGGACAGCTCGACGCCGAATCGTTTCCGCTCGTGCCGAGCCGTATCCGCTGCGCCGGGCCGATGCCGGCGCTGGCTGGACTAGCTCGCATACCCGTCGGCCGGATTGCCCGGAAGATCTTTGATCGGTAGCCCAGGGAGAAGCGATGCCGCCTGACTGTAATGCAGGCCCGTTATCGCCGCGATAACGCGCATGTTTTCGATGGCACTGCATTCACGGTAGATAACTGTACTCACGCATTTTCGATCGCTGAAGCGGATGCCATGTGCCGGTATGCCGTGTAAGCAAATTTCGAAAACGACTGATCCCGAATGGCGAATGCCTGTTTCCGGGTGCGTGCGTCGATTCGTTTTCCGATTGATAAATGATCGATAACTCATATCGAGAATAAATATAAAAATTTCGGAAAACTAAAAAAATACGAAACCAGGATTCGGATCGCCGAAAAATTATGCGGCCATCGGATTCGAGATGAATCAATTCTTTGTAATTAGATAGTGATCCTTATGTTATGGGGATTGCTCAGGGCTGGAAAGTTGAAGGCGTGCAGCTTTCCTCGCTTGTTCCGTCCACGCCGTTATGGAGTCGACCATGAAGAAGCTTCTGATTGCAGCCGCAGTTCTGGCGGTTTCGGGTGCAGCATTCGCCGGCAGCGGCACGGTATCGACCAGCAATTCGTCGAGCGGCGGCTCGACGATTGCCGGGGTTGCCGGATTCGGCCATTTCACCGCGACCGATTCGGGTGCCGCACTCGGCGCAGCCGGTGCCACGGCTGGCGGCGGCAGCAGCGGTTCGATCTCGTACACGAGCCACGTCCAAACGTCGACGGTGGGCGGCTTCGGCTTCGGCGGCGCGCAAGCGGGCGGCAACAGCGGTGCGAATGCCGGCTCGATCGGCTGGACGTATCACCACTGAGCCGCGGCGCGCAGCGTTCGTCATTGGCTGGTGGCACGGACGCCGGGTTTCGTTTCGCGAGGGCGAGCCCGGCGACTTCGCCATCAAACTTTCTCACGGCAAGGAATTGCTATGAAAGCCAAAGTCATTTTAGCGACAGCGCTCACCGTCCTTTCGTCGGCCGTATTGGCCGCCGGTCCGTCCACGACCAACCAGACGCAATCCGTTGCAGCGGGTGTGTCCGGTTCGGTGCTGGTCGGCTCAGGCAGCTATACGAGCAATTCGAATTCGGTCGCGGGCGCAAGCGCAGGAAGTACCGTGACACCCGCTGGTTCAACCGGCACGGCATCGGCCTTCCACAACTCGACTTCGACGGCCAGCGGCTGGGGCTCGAACGGGGGCGCGTTCGCGGCAGGCGGCGGTATCGGTGCCGCAGGTTCGTACGGTGGAAACAGCAGCACGAACGAGAACGCGAATGCGCTGTCGGGAGGGGTGACCGCCACGATCGTCCTCGGCGCGAACCACTACACGGCCAGCGGCGGGAACGATCAGGGTATCGCCAACGCGGGTGCTGCCGGGTTGACGGGCAGCGGCGGGTCGGGCGCGATCGCGGGTTCGAATCACTACAACGCGTCGACCGTGTGGAGTACCGGTCCGGCCGGTTCGCCGTCTGCATCGGGCGGAAGCCAGGGGAGTTCGAGCGCGACCGGGAGCAGTCACTAGTCGGGTGCGGGGGACCAGTTTCCCAGCGACGCTGGTCTCTTTTCCGCACTGTTGTTCAAGTAAGGAGTTGGCATGAAGCAGAACCTGATTGCCGCCGCTCTGATGCTCGCGTCTCTGACGGCATATTGCGCTGACCGCGCTGCCGAGGACGTGCAATCAAATTTGCAGACGTCGAACCCTGCAACCAATCCGTCGGAACAACACACGCTTTCGTCGGGCAGTGCCATCGGCGCACCGGATTCCCTGGCGTGGCCGGGAATGTCGGGCGGTTCGTGGTCCCAGCTGGGTAGCGGCTGGAAGCAGTTCGGGGAAGCGGGCAAAGCTGAAGGCATTCGGGGGAATTAGTGCGGTTGCCTGGGTCGGAGGTCAAACCTCGTCCGGAGAGTGAAATGAACAGCAACAAGATCAGGGCGGCATGTGCCGCAATGTTCGCGATGGCCGCGATCGGTGCCCAGGCGCAGACTGCCGACTCGACTTCAAGTTCGCAGTCCTCGACGTCGTCGACGGCGATCAGCCAGGGCGGCGGCTCGAGCATGAACACGAACGTCACCAGTTCGCGCGGCGGCAACGCCAGCAGTGCCAGCACGAGCGGCGTGCGCGGCAGCGGCAATTCGAGCGTGAACGTGAACGTTACGATGCCATCCAGCACGAGCGGCGGCTCGAACGTGACGCCGCAGAGCGTGAGCTCGCTCCAGTCGGCCGGCTCGCCCGGCACCAATCCCTACAACACCCAGGCGTCGGAAAACGTCAACTATTCGGGTACCCAGACGATCAAGACGAACCCGGCGATCCAGGCGCCCGGACTCACGACCACGCTGTCCGATACCTGCATGGGCTCGGTGAGCGTCGGCGTGTCGTTCCCGGGCTTCGGCGCGACGGGCGGCACGACCCTGGTCGACCAGGCGTGCGTGCGTCGTCTCGATGCGCGGGAATTCCGCGCGATGGGGTTGACCGACGTCGCGCTCGCGCTGCTCTGCCAGAGCGATGCGAACCGGCGCGCGGTGGAAGCGACCGGGCATCTGTGCCCGGGGACGACCACGCCGCTCGCGCGCTCGAATGTGGCGCCGTCCGCCGAAGCGACCGTTGCCGACGACGTGAAGTATCGCGATCCGCTCGTGCGAAACCGCATGGGCCTGCCGCCGCTCGATGCCGCCGCGCCCGTGCAGATTCGCCCGGTGGCGACGACCGCGGTCCAGGCGGCGCCGATTCCGGTTCCGGTGCCCGCGCCGTCGATGGTCGCGCCGGCCGTCAGCGCGGTGCCTGCCGCGACGCAGGCGGCCGCCGTGAAGGCATCGCAAGCGGCTGCCGTCGTGCCTGCCGTCGTCACCGCGCCGGTTGCCGCGGCAGCACCGGCGGTGAGTGCTGCGCCTGCCGTTGCCCCGGCTGCGATGAGCGCGGTGCCGGGTGCCGCCATCGTTGCCGCGGGGGGCTTCGCGGACAAGGCGCCGGAATCTGCGCCAGCGGTTGCGGACAAGGCGCCGGTACCCGCGCTGCCGGCCGCTGACATGGCGCCGGAACCCGCGTCGACGGTTGCGGACAAGGCGCCGGAACCCGCGTCGACGGTCGCCGACAAGGCACCGGAACCGGCACCGGTTGCAACCGACACCGCAGCGCAAGCCCCGGCAGCGCTTGCCGTCGACGCGAAGGTGCCGGACACCGCGCAAGCCGCACCGGCCCCGACCGACGCTGCAGCGCCCGAGCCCGCGGTCGATGCGAAGGCTGCCGAGCCGGCAACGCAGGCGGCAGCCGAAGCGCCCGCACCGGAGGCCGCGTCGCGCGCCACGGCGGCAGCCGCTGCCGACACGCCAGCCGTCGACGCAAAGGCGACCGGCTTGGTCGAATCCGCGCCCGCGCCGTCCGCCGACATGCCGGCCGCGCCGGATCCAGCCCCGGCCGCGGCCGACCAGCAGGTCGCCCCGGCCGCGCCGGCGATGCCGGCTCCGACCGTCATCTCGACGAGCACATCGTCGTAGGCACGCGGGCGACGCTTCCGCGCGACCGGCAAGCCGGGCCGCACGGGAACGCCGGGATCCGCTGTGCGACGCACGGTGCAAGTTGGACGGGTGTTGATCCCTCCCCGAGGTCAACACCTCTTTTTGCCTGACGAGGGTACGAGGAGGCCTCAATCATGAGGATCTTTTGGGTCGCGCTGCTGCTGGTCGACACACAAGCCGCCGCACAGTCGGTTTTCCAGAACCCCGCGGTCTTTGTCATCCTGAGCGAGCAGACCCTCGCGAACGCCGCGAGCGTCCAGCAGGCGCTGACGACGCTCGGCCGCGCGGACAACACGGCATGCGTGCCGATGATGATGGTTGGCGATCCGCAGATGGTCTACATGATGCCGGAGGAGGGACACGCCCCGTCGTGGCAATCGCCGGTGTACGGCCGCGGCGCGCCGTTCGAGGCGCAGAACGGGCCGACCGCGACCGGCAAGACGATCGGCGCGATGCAGCACGCAGAGGACATGCAGACACAGCCGTGGAGCGACAGCAGTGCGATCACGCAGAAGATCGCCGGCGAGTCGAACCTGTCCGCGTCGGCGCGGGTCAGCGACTGGCAGCGCAAAGGATTGAACACGATCGAGACGGCGCCCGCGACGCAAGTGACGGTGAACGGCAAGACCTACCGCACGTATCGCGAGGAACTCAACCAGGCCGCGCGGCCCGTCGTCGAACCGCAGATCTACACGCAGCGTGTCGTGTTCTGCCGATGACGAAACTTTCCGGAGCGGACATGCCGGTAGCGCCGCGTGCGGGCAGGGAGGCCCGCCGTGCACCGCTTCGCGCCGCCCGCTCCGTCAGACAACCCTATGCGGCGAGGCCATCATGAACCATTGCTGCCAGATCAGCCTGTCAGGCCCGCACGAGGACGAACGGGCCGCATACGCGCCGCCGTTCGTTGCGGCCCGGCGTCACCTAACCGTGCTGTCGCGCCCGCTCGTCTATCTGTCGCAGCATCCCGATGCGGGGCTCGTCGACTGTCTCGCGTCGCGCGGCTGGGATGTGTGGCGCGCGAAATCCGTTGCGGACGCATTCAATCTCGTGAAGGCGAACCGCCTGCATGCGGGCATCGTCGATTTCGACGGCTTCGCGTCGCCCGACGTCGCGTCGTTCGAGACGCTGCTGCGCGATCCGCGGATCGGCTGGGTCGCGCTCGCCGACGGCGAGCGGCTGCGCGATGCCACCATCGCGCGCCTGATTCGCCAGTGCTGCTTCGACTACGTGCGCAATGCGACGGCCTACACGACGATCGGATATCTCGTCGGCCATGCATACGGGATGCTGAAACTGGCGGAAAGCGATCCGGCCGACGATGCCGCGCCGCCCGGCGGCGTGATGATCGGCGCGTGCGCCGCGATGCGCCGCCTGTTCGCGACGATCCGCAAGGTCGCGAACACCGAGGCCACCGTGTTCATCGCCGGCGAATCCGGCACCGGCAAGGAGTTGACCGCATCGGCGATCCACCAGCATTCGTCGCGCGCCGACGCGCCGTTCGTCGCCGTGAATTGCGCGGCGATTCCGTCGACGCTGCTGCAGGCCGAACTGTTCGGTCATGAGCGGGGCGCCTTCACCGGCGCGCATCAGCGCAATATCGGCCGCATCGAGGCCGCGCACGGCGGCACGCTGTTTCTCGACGAAATCGGCGACATGCCGTTCGAGAGCCAGGCGAGCCTGCTGCGGTTCCTGCAGGAGGGCAAGATCGAGCGGCTCGGCGGGCGCGCGTCGATTCCGGTCGACGTGCGGATCGTGTCCGCGACTCACGTCGATCTCGAGTCCGCGATGCAGGCGGGGCGGTTCCGCCCGGACCTGTACTACCGGCTGTGCGTGCTGCGCATCGACGAGCCGCCGCTGCGCGCGCGCGGCCGCGACATCATGCTGCTCGCCGATCATGTGCTGCGGCGCTATCGCGGCGAAAGTTCGCACCGGATTCGCGGCTTCATGCCGTGCGCGATCGAGGCGATTCACAACTATGCGTGGCCCGGCAACGTGCGCGAACTGATCAACCGGATTCGTTTCGCGGTCGTGATGACGAACGGCCCGCTGATCTCGGCCGTCGATCTCCAACTGAACCAGTACACGTCGCATCGGCCGCCGACGCTCGCGGAATCGCGCCGGCAGGCCGAGCGGCGCACGATCGAGGAAACGCTGTTGCGGCATCGGCATCAGCATGCCGACGTCGCGGCGGAACTCGGCATCTCGCGCGCGACGCTGTACCGGCTGATGACCGCGCTCGGCCTGCACGGCTGACGCCGGTTGCGGCCGCGCGGCACGCGGCCCGACGTCGCGCGGCCCACGGCCCACGGCTCGCGGCTCGCGGCGTCAGGCCGGCCGTTCGAAGCCCGATTCGACCCAGCGTGCGGCGCTGGCCTTGTTGAGCTTGAACCCGGCGGACACTTTCGCGTCGGCCAGCAGTTCGCCGTACGGGTCGAACGCCTTCAGTTGCGCATACGGCTCGAACTCGTCCGGCACGATGTCGAGCGTGACCGACACATCCTGCCCGTCGCCGTCCTGCACCGTCACTTCCTTGTGCAGCATCGCGCGGCGCTGCTGCTCGTGACGCATCAGCACCTCGGTCGCGGTCTTCACCAGCGTGCGGAACGCGTTCGCGTCCATCGGCTTCGGGTTCTTCTTGTCGCGACCCATGGTCCACGGGCAGACGAGCGCGGGCTCGGCTTCGCCGTCCTTGATCATCTCGACGGCCCAGCCGTCGTCGTCTTCGTTCTTGATGATGCGGGCCGTCCAGCCGTTGTCGCGCCAGAGGCAGTCTTCGTGGATGGTGGTGTCGTCGGATTGCAGATCGGATTCGGTCATGGAGGAAGCGGGAGTACGGGCCGCCGGCGAACGGGCGGGGCGCGCGGCCGGCAACGGCGCGCTGCCCCTGGCCGGTCGCCCGGAATGGCATGCAAAGGCCGCAATTTTACCCCGCGGGCCGTCGGTGCGGCCCGTGCGACCCGTCACGTTGGCTGTCAGGACGAGGGCGATACCAGCCAAACGGTCGGGCCGGCGCCAAAAATCAAACTTGTACTACGTCCCCGCAGGCCGCTCTATTCACCGTCCGATATCCCGTCCAAGCGTCGCCTCATAGAATAACGATCGGGATAAAAATATCTCACTCGTGAATTCAATGCCACGCCGGTCGTGCGCGCATTCCGCGCCGCGCGCCCGGTGAACCTTCTGGAACCGCGCATGGGGAAATTCAATATTCGCACCATCTTTGCATACGACTGGCCGTTGACGCTCGCCGGCATGGAGCACATTGCCGGCGACGTGTGCGCAATCGATCTCGTCGGTGTCTGCCGGACGCCGGACGAACTCGTCGCGACCCTCGACACGCTCGATTGCGACATCGCGCTGGTCGATTATTCAGTCCGCGGCGATGCGCAGATGAACGGCTTCGCACTGTGCGAGTGGCTGCGACGCATGCGTCCGAACGTCGGGATCGTTGCGTTGGTCGGGAACGAGAACCCGGTGATCTTCCGCTCGATTCTCTCGCAAGTCGGCGCGAGCCTCGTGAGCAAGTTCGACGAGGTGGGCCATATCGTCACCGCGATTCACTCGAGCTACAGCGGCGGTCACTATCTGTCGCCGCTTGTGCGCCGCGCGCTCGATGCGTTGGCCGAACACGATGCGCCGCCGGTGAAGCTTTCGACGCGCGAGATCGAGGTGATTCGCCTCTATCTGGCCGGCATGCCGATCAAGGCGATCGCGCAGCGGCTGAACAAGGGCAAGCAAACGGTCAGCGCGCAGAAGATCAGCGCGATGAAGAAACTCGGCGCGAGCAACGACATCGAGCTGGTCCAGCGAGCGGCCGCGCTGGGGCTCGACGGCTGCAAGGTTGCGAGCTGCCTGGGCGGTGCTGAGCAGGCGGGGAGCCGAGAACAGGAATCACGAGCGCTATATCGGTAGCAGCGACATTCCGGAATCTTTCTTAGGGTCGCGTCGACTGGAACAATCGTTTGGTTGTCCTTCATATCGAAAGGCTGAACGCGTGATTGTCCAGTGCGTCGGCGCTTCGTCTTGCTGACGTCTGAGGAGGGCCGATGCAGGGGGGGCACTTTGCATGCCTCCCCCACGATCATCGGTCGGAACGAAAGGAAGCGCGTGCCGATATCGCTCCGGCGTTATGTGCGGCCTAGGGTTGCGCGTACATGAAAGCGACCGGCGGCCGACGCAGACCGGTTCGGGAGGCCGGCGACGCGGTTCATCAAGAAGAATGGTCAAGATATATGAAGGAATGCAGATGAGCGATTCATTTTCCGATGCGCGGCCAGTAGCAGCCGCTCGAACGGGGGCGCGCGGCGCTGAAGCCATAGCCCGAGACGGGCCGGCGCCGCGACCGAAACCGCCGCCGATCGTCGTCGGCCGCGTCGAAGGCGTGACGATGTTTGCGAAGAACACGCCACTCATCTGCATCAAGCAATTGCCCTTGCCCGGTATCGTGATCTTCGTGCATGGGGTGAATTCCGAAGGCGAATGGTTCGAGGCGTCGGAGGAAGGGCTGTGCGCCGGGCTGAATCGAAGGCTCGGACGTCTGGACGATCAGATGATGTATCACGGTATCGATGCGGGGCAATTGACGCCCGCAAAGTACACGGAGAGTGTGACGCCGGATGGGTTCCTGAACCCTGATTTGCTGGCAGACAATTACATCAAGCCCGAGCCGTCGTTTTCGCCCGTCATTCATTTCCGCTGGGGCTATCGCGCGACTGCTGCGGAATTGAAGGAGTATGGCGACAAGATCTTCCTGAACGAGAAGGACTATTGGGGCGGCGGCCCGTTCACGAACGGCTGTGCCAGCCTGCCCGATCTTTGGCACGGCGGTCTGGATGATCGAACGATGGGCTGGATGACCGTGCAAGGCATCAACCCGACCAATCGGCCGCTGTACCGCGCGCCG
>NZ_CAJPGY010000034.1:0-77966 GCF_905339915.1 Burkholderia sp. BCC1985 | reverse complement strand
GACGGCGCCGACGTCGACGAGCCGCTCGTTGAGCGATTTCGCGGAGAAGCCGCCGAACACGACCGAGTGCGTGGCGCCGATGCGCGCGCAGGCCTGCATCGCGACGATGCCTTCGATCGACATCGGAATATAGATGATGACGCGATCGCCCTTGCCGATCCCGCGTTTCTTCAGTGCGTTCGCGAAGCGCGACACGCGTGCCAGCAGCTCGGCATAGGTGACGCGCGTGACGGTGCCGTCGTCGGCCTCGAAGATCACGGCGACACGCTCGCCGTTGCCGGCTTCGACGTGGCGGTCGAGGCAGTTGTACGACGCGTTGAGTTCGCCGTCGTCGAACCATTTGTAGAACGGCGCGTCGCTCTCGTCGAGCACCTTCGTGAACGGCTTGTGCCAGCTGAGGCCCTCGCGCGCGAGACGCGCCCAGAAGCCTTCGTAATCCTGCTCGGCCTCGGCGGCCAGTGCGCGGTAGGCCGGCATGCCGGAGATGTTGGCGCGCTCGCGCGCGTCGGCCGACGGTTCGAAGATTCGGTGTTCCTGCAGGATCGATACGAGGGCAGTCAAGGTGTTCTCCGTGGAAATCGTTGGTGTGCGGCCTGACTGTTGAAACGCAACTTGCATGCCAGTCGCGCGGGTATTCGGCCGCAGCGGCGTGCGTGCGCGTTGCAGTGCGGTTCACGCAGATCGATATGCAGTGCAAAGCATAAAAAGACCAGGCACTCGGTGCACTTGCCGGCCTGTGCGTTGCGTCGAAATGCAGCAGCGGGTGTTGCAGGCGTCAACACGACACACGATGCGCGGCGTGCACGCCGCTGGCCGGACGTCGTGCTACGCGATGAACGACCGGAGCACGCCGAGCGCGTCGGATGCGCGAAGCCGCGCGAGCGCCGACGCCTCGATCTGCCGCACGCGTTCGGCGGACAGGTTCAACTGGCGGCCGATGTCGCGCAGCGAGCAGCCTTCGTCCGCGTGCAGTCCGTAGCGCAACCGCAGGACCGTCGCCTCGCGCGGCGGCAGCCGGTCGATCGCGGCAGCGATCGTATGGCGCAACTGGGCGGCGCCGGCCGCGTCTTCGGGCGACGGCGACGACAGGTCCGGCGCGACGTCGGCGAACGTCATGTCGCCTTCCGGCGAGACCGGCAAGTCCGCCGACACCGGCTCCTTCACGATCGCCATCAGGTCGCGCACCTTGTCGACCGGCTCGCCCATGTGGACGGCCAGTTCGGCCGGCGTCGCGGTCGTGCCCACGCGTTGCCGATGCTCGCGCGCGAGCCGCGTCAGCTTGTTCAGCGCGTCGACCGTATGCGTCGGCACGCGGATCGTGCGGCCGAGGTCGGCGAGCGCATGCGTGATCGCCTGCCGGATCCACCAGGTCGCGTAGGTCGAGAAGCGGAAACCGCGCCGGTAGTCGTAGCGCTCGATCGCCTTCAACAGGCCGATGTTGCCTTCCTGGATCAGGTCGGCGAACGGCAGCCCGCGATCGGGATAGCGCTTCGCGATCGACACGACGAGCCGGAGGTTCGCGTCGAACAGGCCCGTCCTCGCCGGCTGCATCGCGCGCTCGATCGCAGCGAGCCGCGCATCGAGCGACGCGGTCGCGCCGGGCGGCAGCGCCGACGTCGGGGCATCGCGCACGATCGCGGCGCGTGCATCGACGAACTCGGCCGCGCGCCTCGTCAGCGTCGGCCCGCAGGCCGGATGGGCGGCGATGCACGACGCGAGCCAGCCCGCGTGGTCGTCGTCGGTCGACCGCGCAAACGACGGTGGGACGCCCACGTCGGCCAGCATCCGCGCGAGCCGGCCCCGCAGCGCGCGCTGCCGGCATGCGCGCTTGCGCAACGGTTCGCTCATCCGTTCGAGTGCGCGGGCGGACAGGCTCACCGTGCCGAGCAGCGCCGCGACGTCGCGGACTTGCGCGCGATACGCGGCGGAAGCGGTGCCGCCCGATAGCAGCGCCGCGCGCATGCCGCCGGCGAGCGCGTCGATGCGGGCGAGCCGTGCCACCACGGCGTTGCGCCAGGCCGAATCCTCCGGTGGCGTCGCGTCGTCGCGTGCGGGTTCGCCGGTGGAAGCGGACGAAGCGTCCGCGTCGACTCTGTCCGCAGGTCGATCGTCGCGCGGCCCGTCGGCGAGAAAGATCACGTAGGTCGATGCGGCGGTCCGGCATTCAGCGATCTCGGTGCGGATCGACACCAGCGCGTCGAGTGCATCGGGATCGCCGCACAGCACCGCGACCGCCGCCGCGCGGCCGCGCTCGATGCGCTGCGCGTACGCGAATTCCTCGTCGCGCGTGAGGAGCGGTGTCGTGCCCATCTCGCGCAGGTACAGCCGGACCGGGTCGGTCGTGCGCGGCGCGAGCAGGTCGGCCGCGGAGAGCGTGCCGGCGCCGTCGGCCCATGCGCGCGCGGGCGGCGCGGGTCGGAAGTAGCGGTCGAGCGTCCAGCCGCTCGCGGTATCGGCGCTGTCGCACACCGCGATGCCGAGTTCGGCGAGCACCGCGGCGGCCGCATCGATGCCGCCGTCGCCCGCATCGTCGTCGGGCAGCGCGTCAATGATGTCGCCGCGCGTGACGAAGCCGCGCGACAGGCCGGTCGCGATCAGCGCGTGCAGATGCGCGACGGCGTGCGGCGGCGCGCCGTCGTCGATGCCGGCCGCGGGCGCCGGTGCGTGCCGCGCCGGCATCCCGTCGCGCGACGCGTCACGCGCGCTTCGCATACACGTTGCACCAGCCGTCCGCCGCGACCAGCTTGCCGCCGAACATCGGACACGTGCCGGCGGCATCCGCCGCTTCGCCCTTGTAGAAGCGGCAGTTCACGCAGCGCTGGCCGGCCTGGTATTTCGGGAACTGCGCGGCGTCGACGCTGGACGCATGCGCACGATAGCCGAGCGTCTTCGCGGCGGCGTCGTTCTCGTCGACGAGCGGCGGTGCCGCGAGTGCCGTGCGTGCGGCGGCGAGCGTCGCGCACAGGCCGATGGTATGGATGATGAAGGTTCTGCGGGAGGTCGGGTACGTCACGGTCGTTTCCTGGTGAAGATGAAATCGTGGGGAAGGGCGCGGCCCGCATCGCGTGGCGGAGCCGCTTGCCCCGTGTTACTGGCTCGCGTCCTTGTGCGCGGCGGGACCGGCGATGAGCGGCGCGCTCGACGCGTGGGCGGTGTCCGCTGTCAACTTGCTCTTGCCGGCGGCATAGCCGTTCGACGCGAGCAGGAAGGCCATCAGGTCCGCGTAGTCTTCGTCCTTCAGCTTGCCGGGCTGGTCCGCCGGCATGTTGGTCGCCATGTAGCCGAACACGCCGCCGATCGTCAGGTGCGAATGCGACAGCGGCGCGAACGACGGGCCGCTCAGCGCGGGCGCGGTGTTGCCTTCGAGGTCGGCGCCGTGGCACTTCGCGCACGCATTGCCGTAGATTTCCTTGCCGTGTGCGACCTGGGCCGCGTCGAACGTCGGCGCGGCGTCGCCGCTGCTCGCGGCGACGCGGATGAAGCCGCCTGCGCTCACGTTGCGCGCGCGCAGCAGGCTACCGGGCGCGCGGCCTGCGCTCGCCGTCGCGCCGTCGAGGAAACGCGACGGCGTGCGCGACTCGTGCGCTTCGAGCGCGCTGCCGGGCAGTGCCCACTTGCGGGTCAGCGCGGCGAGCCGACCGTTGTCCTTCATCTGCGTGAGTGCCGCGTCGATCCGCTGCTGCAACGCGGCCGAGCGCGGCGCGAACGCGAACGTGAGCTGCCACTCCGCATACGGCGACGAGGTCGCGCCGATGCGGAACGCCTGTTTCGGATGCGCGGCCTGGTACGCGACGACCGCCGGATACCAGACGATCGCGCGATGCGCGCGGCCGCGGGCGAGCGCGTCGATCGTTTGCTCGGACGTGTTCTCGAGATCGAAGCGCGCGTTCTTCTGCTGAACCGCGATCAGTTGCGCGGGGCTCGCGTAGGTGGCCGCGACGATTTCCCGGCCGGCCGCCGGCGTGCCGGCGTCGCGGCGCGTGACGCTCACGTAGCCCGAGCGCAGGTAGCCCTGCGAGAACAGCAGCTTCGTGTCGGATGCGTCGGCGATGGCCGAGCGCGGGAAGCCGGCGAGCACGTCGCAATCGTGTTCGAGGATGCCGGCGAGTTCGTGCGCGGATACGCCGTCGTCGTCGCTGCCGCCCGCGTCGTGTGCGGAAAAGCTGGCGACGATGCCGGCCGTGCGGAACACCTCGCGGGCGACGGCCTTGTCGAGCGCGGCCGTCGGCGTGCCGGGCAGCGAGCAGACGCGTACCGCCGTCGCGGCCGTGGACGGCACCGGGGTCAGCGCCGTGCCTGCCGCGAGCGCACTGGCCACGGCGAGGCGGGAAAGTCGGAGGTTCATGATCGTACGCTCGGTTGAAAAGGAGAAGGGAGGCGGCACCCGCGCCGGCGGCGCGGGTGCGATGCGGTTGAACTGACGTCGATCAGCCGCGGTCGAGGGCGAACACGTACAGCGTGCCGCCGCGCGGCACGTCGTCCGCCGCCTTGGCCATCGGGCCGCCCCAGATCGGGTTGGCGCCGCCGTAGCCGGCGAGCACTGCTACGTACTCCTTGCCGTCGACTTCGAAGACGGAAGGCTGCGCGATGATCCCGCTCGCGAGCTTCGGGCTCTCCCACAGCACCTTGCCGGTCGACACGTCGAACGCGTACAGGTGGCCGTCGAGCGAGCCGCTGAACGCGAGGCCGCTCGCGGTCGTCGCGACGCCGCCGTTCCACGGCAGCTTGCTCCAGTGGCTCCACACCTTCTTGCCGGTGTTCACGTCGATCGCCTGGAGTTCGCCGTAGCCTTCGCTGCCCGGCTCCGGCTTGATCTCGAAGCCTTCGCCAAGATACGGCAGCCCTTCCATGTAGTTGACCGACTTGCCCGACAGGCTCATGCACGCATGCAGCGCCGGGACGATCGCGAGATGGCGCACGGGGTCGTACGACATCGACCACCAGTTCTTGCCGCCGAGGAAGCTCGGGCACGTGTCGATCGTCGTGCCGACCTTCGGATACTTCGCGGGATCCTGGATCGGCGCGCCGTCTTCCGTGTAGCCGGTGACCGACGTCGCCTTCACGAACGGCTCCGCATAGATCAGCTTGCCGGTGTCGCGGTCGATCGCATGGAAGTAGCCGTTGCGGTCGGCATGGACGATCGCGTCGTGTTCCTTGCCCTTGTACTTGATCGTCGCGAGCACCGGCGTGTTGACGCCGTCGTAGTCCCAGGTGTCGTGCTTCGTGTACTGGTAGTGCCACTTGAGGTCGCCGTTCTTCGGATCCAGCGCGAGCAGCGAATCGGAGTACAGGTTGTCGCCCGGCCGCAGGTCCGCGAGCCACGGCCCCGGGTTGCCGACGCCCCAGTACAGCGTGCGCGTCGCCGCGTCGTAGGTGCCGGTCAGCCAGGCCGGTGCGCCGCCGTGCGCCTGCATGCCGTCGGGCCAGGTATCGGCGTGCTTCTCGCCCTGGCCGGGGATCGTGAAGCGCTTCCACAGCAGCGTGCCGTCGTTCGGGCTGAGCGCCGCGATGAAGCCGCGCGCGCCGTATTCGCCGCCCGAGCTGCCGACCACGATCGCGCCGTCGAGCGCGAGCGGGGCGAGCGAGAACGCGTAGCCGAGCCCCGGTTCGAACATCTGCTTCTTCCACACGAGCGCGCCGGTCTGGGCGTCGAGCGCGGCCACCTCGCCGCTCAGCATCGCGACGTAGACGTTCTTGCCGTACAGCGCGACGCCGCGGTTCACGACGTCGCAGCAGGCCGTCTTGAACGATTCCGCGCCGAGCTTCGGTTCGTATTTCCACAGCTGCGCGCCGGTGGCCGCGTCGAACGCGTACACGTTGTCCTTCGGCGTGGTCACGAACAGGTAGCGGCCGTTGACGATCGGCGTGGCCTCGAAACCCTGCTTCAGCTCGGCCGGAAACTTGTAGCTCCACGCCTGCGTGAGCTGCTTCACGTTCGACGCGTCGATCTGCTTGAGCGGCGAATGCGCCTGGCCGCTGTACGTGCGGTAGTAGGTGAGCCAGCCCGGATCGCGTTGCGCATCCGTGAGCCGCTGGTACGTGACGGCCGGATAATCCGCGGCAGCGTCCACCAGGCCGGGATTCAAGGCGATCGCCGCCGCCGCCGCGATGCCGATCGTTGCCAGTCGGCTCGTCGAAGCCGAGAGTTTTTTCATGGTTGTCTCCTGAGTCATTGTGGTCGCACCGCGGCCAACACATGGCCGGGCCGGCAGGGTGGGGATCCGGGTCCAGTGCGCAGCCAGTCACGCAAATCGCATGCCACTGCGGCGCGCGCCTTGCCGCGCAAGGCGCAGCGGCCGATTGCGCGCGTTGCGGCGACGCGGGCGGCGCGGCGCGGGTGATCCGCGGGTGTTGCGTTCGGGGACAGCCGCGGGCCGAGTGTTGCGAAACATGACAACGCCGTGAGCGGACGGGAGCAGTGCGCATGCGATACGCGGCGCACGGCCAATCGCGGCGGTCATGCGCGAGGGCATGCCTGAATGAATGACGGTGCGGCGCAGGGGCGGCGATCGTCGTCGACTGTGTGAGTCGATGGCGCGCCGTTACCCGGTGCGACGCATGCATGCAACGGACCGCACGCCTGCGGCGGCGCGCCCGATCCGAACGACGATCGCGCATACGACTGCGCGAGCGCCGTACCGTTGATCCAAATTGACACAGGTGCAACAGCGGTGGCACGAACTGCAACAGGTCGGCGGTTGCATCTCGACGCGTGGCGGCTTCAACCTGCGCCGGCCGGGCGATGCGGGCATCGGCATGCTTCTTGCCGTTCGAACCGGCAACGATTCCGCGCAGCGAGAAACCGCGATGCCCGTCCCGATTCCGTTCGATGCCGACCGCAGGTCCGACCGCCGCCGCGTGGTCGCGCTCGCATACGGCATCGCGCCGGTCGGCGCGGACGCGGCGACGAGTGCGGTGTCGCAGGCCGCGCGCGCACGCGAACCGCTGCACGCGGTCGCGCTGGCGGTATTCGCCGTCCATGCGGCCATCACGGTCGCGCTGTGGCATGCGTGGGTGCCAGCTGCCCGCCCGACGCTAGCCCGTGCGCTCGCCGTCGAAGTGGACGCGAGCGAATCTGCGCGGGTGGCCGAACCGGGCGAGCAGCGCCGTACGGATAGCGCAACACCGGTTCCCCCCGTGCACAGGCCTTCGCATGCGCGCCGCGAAACGGTCATGCCTCGGGAGATTCGGCCGAACCCGACGGTGCCGCGTCGGGTCGATCGCACAAGTCCTTCGCGCCAGCCCCCGGCCGCAACCGCCGTGGCGCGGCCGGACGGTGAATTGCAGCGAGCCGGGCCGGTACCGGAACCGGCGTCGCCGGCCGCCGCACACGCATCGGCCGATACCGCGACGGTGGCTGCGCACGCGGCGCCCGCCGCACCATCGGCAACCGCGCCCGAACCCGTCACCGCACCGCGGTTCGCGGCTGCGTACCTGCGCAATCCCGCGCCCGACTATCCGGACGTCGCGCAGCGGCGCGGCTGGGAAGGCACCGCGTTCCTGAACGTGCATGTGCTCGCAAGCGGCCGGCCCGACCAGGTCCTGCTGTCGGCGAGCAGCGGACACGACGCGCTCGACGAGGCGGCCGTCGCGGCGGTCACGGACTGGCGCTTCGTGCCGGCGAAGCGCGGCACGGAATCGATCGACGGCTGGGTCAGGGTGCCGGTCGTGTTCAAACTCGGAAACTAGGGAGTCCTTCATGCCTGACTACATACACTACGCGGTTGTCGGCGCGTTTGCGCTTCTTGCGGGGCTGTCGGCGCTCACCTGGACGCTGATCGTCGTCAAGGCGCTGCTGTATGCGCGCGTCGCGCTCGGCAACCGCCGCTTTGCCGCGGGCCGCGACGATCAGGCGGCACTGTCGATGCCGACGGACGACGAGGCGGCCGCCAGCCCGAACGCACGCCTGCAGCGCGCCGTGTGCGCCGCATTGCGCGATCTCGACGCACCCGAGCCGCACGCCCCGGCCACATTGGTTGCGTGGGACCGCCGCGACCTGCTCGAACGCACGCTCGCGCGCGCGATCCGGCGCGAACGGCGGCCGCTCGAGCGCGGGCTCACGGTGCTCGCGTCGATTGCGAACGTCGCGCCGTTCGTCGGGCTGTTCGGCACCGTGTTCGGCATCGTCCACACGTTGCAGTCGATGACGGCGTCGGCCACGAACGGCATCGATGCGATCGCGGGGCCGATCGGCCAGGCGCTGGTCGCGACCGGGATCGGGATCGGCGTCGCGATTCCGGCGGTGCTGGCTTACAACCTGTTCCTGCGGCAGCTCAAGACCGTGACGGCCGGGCTCGACGAGTTCGGGCAGGACCTGATCGCGCTGGCCGAACAGCGCCGCTTCCGGATCGACGCGCCGGTGCATGCCGCGCTGCCGGCAGCAAACAGTGCGGACGTGCGCCGGGCGGCCGTATGAGGACGGACGAGCGCGAAGCCGACGCGGGCGAACCGCTCGGCGAGATCAACGTGACGCCGCTCGTGGACGTCGTCCTCGTGTTGCTGGTGATCTTCATGGTCGCGGCGCCGCTGATGACGCATGCGATCCGCGTCGACCTGCCGAAGGCAGCCGCGCCCGCGCGCGACCCGCGTGCGTCGACCGTCACCGTGACCGTCGACGCGCACGGCGCGATCCGGATCGACGGCGCGCCGGCCGCGCCGGCCGAGGTCGAAGCGGTGCTGGCACGCCGCGTCGCGCACGACCCGCAGACGAGCGTGAGCCTGCACGCGGACCGCAACGAGCCGTTCGGCACCGTGGCCGGCGTCATCGCGTCGATCGGACGCGCGCGTGTCGCGCATGTCGCGATCGCGACGGCGGACGGCGCTGCCGGGCCGGCGCCATGAAGCGAACGAGGGCGGCGGAGATGAGCGCCGACCCATCGATACGGACAACGATATAACGACGCGACGACAAGAAAAGAGGAGACGTGGAGATGAAGGAAACCGATGGGGCGAAGCGCCGCTTCGCCGCACGGCGCGCGGGCGTGACGCTGTGCTTCGGCGGCATGCTCGGCGGCTGGCTCGCGCCCGCGTCGGCGCAGGTCGAACCGGCCGGCAACGCCGATGCGCCGACGCTCGCGCCGATCGTCGTCGTCGGCACGACGCCGCTGCTCGGGATCGGCACGCCGCTCTCGCGCGTGCCGGCCAACGTGCAGACGATTCGCGGCGAGGACCTCGCGCGCCAGCACGACAGCGTGCTGACCGACTACTTCGAGAAGAACGTCTCGAGCGTCGACATCAACGAGGCACAGGGCAATCCGTACCAGACGGATGTGAACTACCGCGGCTTCACCGCGTCGCCGGTCGTCGGCACGCCGCAGGGGCTGTCGGTATTCGTCGACGGCGTGCGCGTCAACGAGCCGTTCGGCGACGTCGTGAACTGGGATCTGATCCCGCAGGCGGCGATCGACACGATGCAGCTGATCCCCGGTTCCAATCCGACCTACGGCCTCAACACGCTCGGCGGCGCGCTCGCGATCACGACGAAGAACGGCAGGACGAGCCCGGGCGGCGCCGCGCAGGTATCGATCGGATCGTGGGGACGCAAGACCGCGCAGATCGAGCAGGGCGGGCGCATCGGCAGCCACCTCGACTATTACGTGACGGGCAACGTCGCGAACGACAACGGCTGGGCCGATCACAACGCGAGCCGCGTGCGGCAGGGCTTCGGCAAGCTGCGCTACACGGACGCCGATACGACGCTGTCGATCTCGGCCGGCGGCGCGGACAACGCGCTGCAGGGCTCGCAGACGATTCCGCGCACGTTTCTCGACAATCGCGCGCAGGCCTACACCTATCCCGACCTGAACCGCAACAGCGCCGCGTACGTCACCGTGGCGGGCGACCATTCGTTCGGCGACCACGTGCAGCTGAGCGGCAACGTCTATTACCGGCACTATCGCAACACCAACATCAGCAGCAACGTGAACGACGATTTCGGCAGCGTCGACGGCAGCGGCGCCACCGACACCGTGCAGGCAGCCAACGCCCGCTCGGTGATCGCGACCGACAGCTACGGCGCGAACCTGCAGCTGACGCTGCTCGGCAAGCTCGCCGGCATGGACAACCAGTTCGTGGCGGGCGCATCCGCCGATCTCGCGAACTCGGGGTTCGAGCAATCGTCGCAGGATGCGATGTTCACGGCGACGCGCGCGACGGTCGGCATCGGCGACTTCACGCAGACGACGCGCGCGAAGACGCGCAACGCGAACTACGGCGTCTACTTCGACGACACGCTCGCGCTGACGCGGCAATGGTCGCTGACGCTGGCCGGGCGCTACAACGTGTCGCGCGCGGCGATCGAGGACGTGAGCGGCCTGCAGCCGCGGCTGACCGCGCGCCATACGTTCGCGCGGTTCAATCCGGCCGTCGGCGTCACGTGGAATCCGGCGCCGGGCTTCACCGCGTATGCGACGTACAACGAAGGGATGCGCTCGCCGACCGCGATCGAGCTCGCGTGCGCCGATCCGGCCGCACCGTGCTCGTTGCCGAACGACTTTCTCGCCGATCCGGCACTGAAGCCCGTGATCGCGAAGACGATCGAGCTGGGCGCGCGCGGCCGGGTGGGCCAGGCGACGACGTGGAGCGCGGCCGTCTACCGCACGACGCTCGACGACGACATCCAGTTCATCAGCAGCAACGGCGGCGCGAGCACGCTCGGTTATTTCCAGAACGTCGGCAAGACGCGCCGGCAAGGCTTCGAACTCGCGGGCCACACGCGGCTCGGGCCTCTCGGCATCGGCGTCAGCTACAGCTATGTCGACGCCAGCTACCGCACGACGTGGACCGAAAGCAGCGCGAGCAATTCGGGCGCCGATGCGCACGGCAACATCGTCGTCCGCTCCGGCGACCGCATTCCCGGGATTCCGTCGAGCACCGTGAAGCTGCGGCTCGACTATGCGGCGACGCCGAAGTGGACCGTCGGCACCCGCATCACGTATCGCAGCGGCGTGTTCGCGCGCGGCGACGAGAACAACCAGGACGTGAACGGCAAGGTGCCCGGCTATTTCCTCATCGACCTCGACACGACCTGGCAGGTCACGAAGCAGCTGCAACTGTTCGCGTCGGTCACCAACCTGCTCGACAAGCGCTATGCGAGCTTCGGGATGCTCGGCCGGAACTTCTTCAATGGTCCGAACCATTCGTTCGACGGGTTCAATGCCGTCAACGAACAGTTCGTCGGGCCGGGCGCGCCGCGCGGCGCATGGGTCGGCGCGCGCTATGCGTGGGACTGAACGGGCGGCTCGGCGTGTTGTGGTGCGGCTGCCGCCGTGACGTCGAGCATCTTGCGTACCGCGCGGGCGACGCCACGCGCGAGCGCAGCGTCGCTCGCGAGATGCCCGGCCGGCACGCGCTCGACGATGGCGGCCGGCACCGCGCGCGCGAGTCGAGCGACGTTGCCGACCGGGCACACGCGGTCGCGCGTGCCGTGCACTGCATGTATCGGCACGCCGCCTTGCGCGGCCTGCCGGGCGAGCGCCAGCAAGCGGCGTTCGCCGAGCCAGCAATGGCGTTGCAGGTAGTGCGCCTGGATCCGGTACTTGTCGACCAGCCGGTCGATCGCGGCTTGCGTCGGCCGCGCGCCGCGCGCCGGCCGCCCGGTCAGGATCGCGTCTTCATACGCGTTCCATGCGAGCGCGACCGCGCGCTGCCGCGCCGCGCCGGCGCCCGGCTGGAGACGCCGCGCGCAGCAGGCGATCAGGCGATCGGCGCGCGCGGTGCCGGCGGCGGCCGTCAGGCGCTGCCAGGCTCGCGGCGCGCGTGCGCGTGCACCGACGAACAGGCCGCGCACTTCGCGCGACGACGTGAGGAACAACCCGCGCAGCACGACGCCGGTGACGCGCGACGGATGCCGTCCCGCGTAGGCGAGCGCGAGCGCCGCGCCCCACGACCCGCCGACGACGCCCCAGCGTGCGATGCCGAGCCGCGCGCGCAGCGCGTCGAGATCGCCGATCAGTTGCATCGTGTCGTTGTGACGCAGGCCGCCGCGCGGCGTCGATGCACCCGCGCCGCGCTGGTCGACCAGCACGACGCGCGTGCGCGTCAGGTCGAACAGGCGCAGCACGGCCGGCCGGCTGCCGCTGCCGGGCCCGCCGTGCAGCACGACGACCGGAGCGCCGCGCGGATTGCCGGCTTCAGTCCACGCGATCGTGCATGCATCGCGGGACAGGCGGCGCACGGGGAGGGCGGAGCGTTGGCTGCGTGATGGCGACATGTCGGCCGGGTATAGACGGAGAGGGAAAGGCAATCGCGCGATGCGGCCGCGCTCGACCCGTATGAAGCCAGATTCGCGCAGGCGATGAAGATAGGGATTCGTCCGGGTGGCGGCACGCGTGCGTTTCACGTTATCACGTCGATCACGCGCTCGGGACGCCGCATCGACGGCAAGCCAGTGCCGTCATTTCATTTCCCTTTCAATTTCGGTCGGCGCGGCGATGCAACGAAACCAGATCGTGCGCGCATCCCGTCGTGGCCCGATGTTTGCTTGCATCAAGGGCAAAGAGTCCGGCACGACCGGAAGGATCCCCGGAGGAGACAATGCGCGATGACGTTCATCCGACGGCCAACGCACGGGCCACGCATGCGCCCGGCTGGCCGACGCCGACGATCCAGAAGTCCCATGAGCGGTCCGAGACGTTCGGCCTGCAGGCATCGGCACGTCCCGACTACGACCTGCTGTCCGGCGCCGCGCTGGCGCTCAAGCGCGAGCAGAACCGCGTGCTGTGCGTGCATGCGATGCCCGTGATGGAGACGCTGCACGAGCAGATCGTCAATACGCAGAGCATGATCGTGCTGACCGATGCGGAAGGGCTGATCCTGCATTCGATCGGCGACGACGACTTCCTGCGGCGCGCGGAGCGGGTCGCGCTGCGCCCCGGCGCGAACTGGGCCGAGAACCGGCAGGGCACCAACGCGATCGGCACCGCGCTCGCGGAGCTGTGTCCGATGGTCGTGCACGGCGACCAGCACTTCCTGGCCGCGAACCATTTCCTGACCTGCTCGAGCGTGCCGATTCTCGATCCGTACGGCGACGCGATCGGCGTGCTCGACGTGACGGGTGACCACCGCAGCTATCACCAGCACACGATGGCGCTCGCGAAGATGTCGGTGCAGATGATCGAGAACCACCTGTTCACGACGACCTTCCAGGAGACGCTGCAGGTGTCGTTCCACGGCCGCCCCGAATTCCTCGGCACGCTGATGGAAGGGATCGTCGCGTTCACCGCGGACGGCCGCTTCCTGTCGGCCAACCGCAGCGCGCAGTTCCAGCTCGGGATGCCGCTTGCCGCGCTGCGCGCGCATACGCTCGCGTCGCTGTTCGACGTGACGAGCGCGCAACTGATCGACCGGATGCGCGCGAGCACCGAGCCGCACGTGTCGCTGAACCTCGGCAACGGCGCGGTGGTCTGCGCGCGCGTGCAGTTCCGGCGCGCGTTGCGGGCCGAGGGCAGCCGGCCCGCCGAGGTGCACGACGGCACAGCGCCCGCCGCGCGGCCGCCTGCCGCGCAGGGCGCGGCGAGCCTGTCGCGCCTCAGCTATCTCGACACCGGCGATCCGCAGGTCGCGGCGGTGATCGCGAAGGTCCGCAAGGTGATCGGCAAGGACATTCCGGTGCTGATCACCGGCGAAACCGGCACCGGCAAGGAACTGCTCGCGCAGGCGATCCACAACGACTCGCCGCGCCGCGACGGGCCGTTCGTCGCCGTCAACTGCGCGTCGATTCCGGAGACGCTGATCGAATCCGAGCTGTTCGGCTATGAGGAGGGCGCGTTTACCGGCGCCCGCCGCAAGGGCGCGACCGGCAAGCTGCTGCAGGCTAACGGCGGCACGCTGTTTCTCGACGAAATCGGCGACATGCCGTATCCGCTGCAGGTGCGGCTGCTGCGCGTGCTGCAGGAGCGCATCGTCAATCCGCTCGGCTCGACGAAGGCGATCGGCGTCGACATCGCGATCATCTGCGCGACCCACCGCGACCTGCGCGAGATGATCGCGCAGAACCGCTTCCGCGAGGACCTGTACTACCGGCTCAACGGCCTCGTCGTGCGGCTGCCGCCGCTGCGCGACCGCACGGACCTCGCGGTGGTCGTCCAGAAGATGCTGCAGCGGGAGACGCTGTCGGGGCCCGGCCGCCGGCCGTTGAGCGTCGCGCCCGACGTGATGGCGCTGTTCGAGCGTTGCGCGTGGCCGGGCAACTTCCGGCAGCTCGCGAACCTGCTGCGCACCGCGGCCGCGATGGTCGACGACGACTGCGAGATCCGCTGCGAGCATTTGCCGGACGACTTCTTCGACGACGTGCGGCGCGACTGTGGCGCGGCGGCGCAGGGCGCCGCTGCGCCGCCGCAGCAGCTCGCAGCGGATGCGCCCGCGTTCGCGACCGCGGCCGGTGATGCGCGGTTGCAGGACGTCGCCGCATCCGCGATCGCGGCCGCGCTCGCGCGTCATGGCGGCAACGTGTCCGCCGCCGCACGCGCGCTCGGCGTGTCGCGCAACACGATCTACCGCAAGATGCCGGCCGCCGGGCCGGATGCGCTGGAGCCGGACGAACCCTGACGGAAGCCGCGACTGTCACACCGGTGTGTCAGGTTGCAACACCCGGTGTTCAAGGATTCAACACTTGCTCACCAGGCCGCGCGCATCGTGAACCGTCGCTCGACTGATTCTGAAATATTTATGTCGGTCAATCGTAAGGATTCCGGTGCCGTGACCACCCGGCGGTGGCCGCACGCCTGCGCACACCGCCGCGCGACGCAAATCCAGCCCCGGCACGCTCCTTGCTGAATGGGTATCGGCCGCTCGATCGATGCGGTTTGTTCGACTCACCAACTCAACCAGGAGACACATCATGCAGTGGACCACCCCGGCTTATACCGACCTGCGTTTCGGTTTCGAAATCACGATGTACATCGCCAACCGCTGATCGACGCGCGCAGTGCCGCCCGCATCGACGGACACGATGCGGGCGGCACCCGGAGCACACGCAGATGAAGATCAAGATACTCGGCTCGGGCGCCGGCGGCGGACTGCCGCAATGGAACTGCAACTGCGGCAACTGCCGTCGCGCGCGGGCCGGCACCGACGGCATCGTGCCGCGCACGCAATCGTCGATCGCCGTCAGCGGCGACGGCATCGACTGGGTGCTGGTGAACGCGTCGCCGGACATCCTCGCGCAACTGCGCGCCGCCCCCGACCTGCAGCCCGCCCGCGCGATCCGCGACAGCGCGATCGTCGCCGTCGTGCTGTGCGACGCGCAGATCGATCACGTGACGGGCCTGCTGATGCTGCGCGAACGCACGTCGCCGCTGCCGCTGTACGCGAGCGCACCGGTGCTCGCCGACCTGTCGACTGGGCTGCCGCTCGTGCCGCTGCTCGGCCACTACTGCGGGGTCGACGTCCACCCGATCGCGCCGGGCGAGCCGTTCGCGATCGCGGGCGCCGGCGGCCTTCGCTTCACCGCCGTGCCGGTCGACAGCAAGCCGCCGCCGTATTCGCCGCGCCGCGAGGCGAGCGTGCCGGGCGACAACATCGCACTCCTGATCGAAGATACGGCGACCGGCCGGCACGCGTTCTACGCGCCGGGGCTCGCCGACGTCGACGACGGCGCGCGCGCCGCGATGCGCGACGCCGATCTCGTGCTGGTGGACGGCACCTTCTGGACCGGCACCGAGATGATCGACCTCGGCCTGTCGTCGAAGCACGCGGCCGACATGGGGCATCTCGCACAGTGCGGCGACGCGGCGCGGCCGGGGATGATCGAGCAGCTGCGGCAGTTGCCGGCGCACACGCGCAAGGTCCTCACGCACATCAACAACACGAATCCGATTCTCGACCCCGGTTCCGCGCAGCGCGCGCAGTTGCGCGAGCACGGCATCGAGGTCGCCCACGACGGCATGCAATTCGAGGTCTGACCATGAACGCACCGATTCCCGCCGCGGCGCTGCACGCGACGCCCTGGAGTGCGCAGGAGTTCGAGGCGCGCCTGCGCGCGCTCGAATCGCGCTACCACATCCATCATCCGTTCAACCGGCGCTTGAACACCGGCGCGTGCTCGCCGGCGCAGATCCGCGGCTGGGTCGCGAACCGCTTCTACTATCAGGTCAGCATTCCGCTGAAGGACGCGGCGATCCTGTCCAACTGCCCGGACCGCGACACGCGCCGGCTGTGGGTCGAGCGGATTCTCGACCACGACGGTCACGGCGGCCAGGAAGGCGGGATCGAGGCCTGGGCGCGGCTCGGCGAGGCGGTCGGCATCGAGCGCGCGGAGCTGTGGTCGCTCGCGCACGTGCTGCCCGGCGTGCGGTTCGCGGTCGACGCCTACGTCAATTTCGCGCGGCACGCGCCGTGGCAGGAGGCCGTGTGCTCGTCGCTGACCGAGATGTTCGCGCCGCAGATCCACCTCGACCGGCTCGCGGGCTGGCCGTCCCACTATCCGTGGATCGAGGCGGACGGGCTGCAGTATTTCCGCAGCCGCGTGCCGCTCGCGCAGCGCGACGTCGAACACGGGCTCGCGGTGACGCTGAGCCATTTCACGACACCGGACGCGCAGCGGCGCGCGCTCGACATCCTGTCGTTCAAGCTGGATGTGCTGTGGTCGATTCTCGACGCGATTGAAAAGGCGTACCCCGCATGAACTCCAACGAAGCCGTCAGCGGCGTGCCGCTGCGCCCCGCGCTGAGGGGCATGTACCGCCTGCAGTGGGAGGCGGCCCAGGATGCGTACGTGCTCCTGTATCCGGAAGGCATGGTCCGGCTCAACCCGAGCGCGGGCGAGATCCTCGCGCGCTGCGACGGCAAGCGCGAGCTCGACGACATCATCGACGAGCTCGAGCGGCTGTTCAGCACGTCGGATCTCGCGTCGGACGTCTATCGCTTCCTCGATCATGCGCGACTGCGCGGCTGGCTCGACTGACATGGACATGACACCGCCTCCGAACCGCCCGAGCGCGCCGCTGTGGCTGCTCGCCGAGCTCACGTACCGCTGTCCGCTGCACTGCGCGTTCTGCTACAACCCCGTCGACTTCGCGACGCACGGCGCGGAGCTCGACACCGACGCGTGGCGCACGGTGATCAGCGACGCGCGCGCGCTCGGCGCCGCGCAGATCGGCTTTTCCGGCGGCGAACCGCTGCAGCGCGACGATCTGGAGGTGCTGGTCGAGCATGCGCGGTCGCTGGGTTTCTATACCAACCTGATCACGTCGGGCGTGGGCCTGAATGCCGCGCGCATCGGCCGGCTCAAGGCGGCCGGCCTCGATCATGTCCAGCTGTCGCTGCAGGATTCGACGCGCGAGCTGAACGACTTCCTGACCAGCACGCGCACCTTCGACCTCAAGCGCGGCGTCGGGCGGCTGATCAAGTCGCATGGCTATCCGATGGTGCTGAACTGCGTGCTGCACCGGTACAACCTGCCGCACGTCGGCCAGATCATCGAGATGGCGCTCGACCTCGGCGCGGATTTTCTCGAGCTTGCCAACACGCAGTACTACGGCTGGGCGATGCTGAATCGCGACCAGCTGATGCCGACCGCCGAACAGCTGCGCGAAGCGGAGGAAACGGTCAACCGCTACCGGAAGCTCGTCGGCGAACGGTGCAAGATCCTGTTCGTCGTGCCCGACTACTTCGAGCAGCGGCCGAAGGCCTGCATGAACGGCTGGGGCTCGGTGTTCCTCGGCGTCGCGCCGGACGGCACCGCGCTGCCGTGCCATGCCGCGCGCGGGTTGCCGGGCCTCGCGCTGCCGAACGTGCGCGACCGGTCGCTGAAGGAGATCTGGTACGACAGCGACGCATTCAACGCGTTTCGCGGCGACGGGTGGATGCGCGATCCGTGCCGCACCTGCGACGAGCGTCACACGGATCACGGCGGGTGCCGCTGCCAGGCGTACATGCTGGCCGGCGATCCGGCGCAGGCCGATCCGGTCTGCGCGAAGTCCGAACATCACGGCCGGGTCGAACAGGTCGTGCAGTTCGCGCGGCGGGCAGGGCGCGAGGACGAGCGGCCGCTGATCTTTCGCAGTATTGCGAATTCGATCGCGAGTTGAGCTGCAGCGGGCGGCACGTCGGTGAGCCTCACTTGTTCGATCGCTTGACCGCTTGCCGCGCCGCCTGCTCGAGCAGCGCCGCGAACGCCGCTTCGTCGACGCGCAGCCCCCTCGGCGTGCGGCGCACCTGCAGCGCCGCGAGCATCCCGGCCTCGAACGTATCGAGCACCACCGGATGAATGTAGCAGCGCCGGCACACGGCCGGCGTGTTGCGCAAGACCTCGGCGACGGTGCGCACCGTTTCGACGATCTGCTTGCTGGCGTGCGCGACGTCCTGCTGCGGGATGCGCCGCAGCAACGCGAGCGCCTGCACGCTGCCTGCCCACGTCCGGTAATCCTTGGCCGTGAATGCCGCGCCCGCTGCGTCGCGCAGATAGTCGTTCACATCGCACGAGCCGACCGAATGGCGCGTGCCGTCTTCGTCCAGATACTGGAACAGCTCGTGTCCCGGCAGCTCCGCGCAACGGCGCACGATGCGGCCGACGCGCGGGTCGTCGACCGTCACGTCGTGCTCGATCCCGCTCTTGCCCGTGAAGCGCAGCCGCACCTGTCCCGGACCGATCGTCACGTGGCGCTTGCGCAGCGTCGTCAGCCCGTACGACGCGTTCTCGCGCGCATACTCGGCATTGCCGATCCGTGCGAGCGTCGTGTCGAGCAGCCGGACGACCGTCGCGACGATCTTCGCGCGCGGCATGCCGGGCAGCGCGAGATCGCGCGCGACGCGTGCGCGGATGCGCGGCAGCGCGCGGGCGAATTCAGCCATCCGTGCGTACTTGTTCGCGTCGCGTGTCGCGCGCCACTGCGGGTGATAACGATACTGCTTGCGTCCGCGCGCATCGCGCCCCGTCGCCTGCAAATGGCCGCGCGGGTCCGTGCAGATCCACACGTCGGTGTAGGCGGGCGGAATCGCGAGCGCGTTGATGCGGGCGATCTCGTCGGCGTCGCGGATCCGCGTGCCGTCCGGCGCGTAGTACGCGAAGCCGTTGCGCAGCCGCCGGCGCGTGTAGCCGGGGCGCCGGTCGTCGACGTGGCGCAGCGGCACGGCGGACACGTCTGCGTCCGGAGGTGCCGCGCGGGGCGTGCGCGTCTTCATGCTGCGATGCGTCGATCGACGCGCGCGGTCGATCCGCGCATCGGCGGTGCGGGTTCCGCTCGTCGCTGCTGCGGGCATCGTCTTCTCCTTGTCGTTCGCGCGATTCGGAGCGTGACAGCAAGAAGCGTGCGCCGTGCTTTCGGAGCGATGCCGTTACCGTTGCGCCGGCCGATCATGGAGAAAAACTATCCGTGTGGCGTTCTCGTTGATCGCCCCGAGTTCATTTCACGGCGCGGCCCCGCCCGCTTAGGTGTTTATACGTATGCCGATATCGATATCGCTTCAATCCAATATTTCATTGGAAGGTTATCGGACTTGTTCCTAGACTGATCCGGGGCGTACATCTCGGGCCGGCCGCAACGGCCGGGCCGCATCGCCCCGAACCGCGCCCGTGCCACGCAGAACCACAACAGCACGACACGGCACCGCGCCAGGCCGGCGCCGCGGCATACAACGACACCATCGGAGACGGACCATGACATTCATCAGGAAGCTGGCGGCCGGCGCGATCGTCGCCGCGGCGACGGTGCTGGCCACCGGCGCGCACGCGCAGCAAAAGCCGATCACGCTCGGGTTCTCGCAGGTCGGCGCGGAAAGCGCGTGGCGCACCGCGAACACCGTGTCGGTGAAGGGCGCGGCGAAGGAGGCCGGCATCAACCTGAAATTCTCGGACGCGCAGCAGAAGCAGGAGAACCAGATCCGCGCGATCCGCTCGTTCATCGCGCAGAAGGTCGACGTGATCGCGTTCTCGCCGGTCGTCGAGTCGGGCTGGGAGCCGGTGCTGACCGAAGCGAAGGCGGCCCGTATTCCGGTGATCCTGACCGATCGCGGCGTCGACGTGAAGGATCCGTCGCTGTACGTGACGATGATCGGTTCGGACTTCCTCGAGGAAGGGCGGCGCGCGGGCCACTGGCTGGAAGAGCGCTACAAGAACGACGCGGGCCCGGTCAACATCGTCGAGCTGCAGGGCACGGTCGGCTCGGCGCCCGCCAACGACCGCCGCGCGGGCCTGCTCGAAGTGATCAAGAACAATCCGAAGTTCAAGGTGATCGCGTCGCAAAGCGGCGACTTCACGCTCGCCGGCGGCAAGCAGGTGATGGAAGCGTTCGCGAAGACCTACGGCAAGCAGATCAACGTCGTCTACGCGCACAACGACGACATGGCGCTCGGCGCGATCCAGGCGATGGAAGAGGCCGGCATCAAGCCCGGCAAGGACGTGAGCGTCGTGTCGTTCGATGCGACCAAGGGCGGCTTCCAGGCGATGGTCGCCGGCAAGATCAACGTCGACGTCGAATGCAGCCCGCTGCTCGGCCCGCAGCTGATGACCGCGGTGAAAGACGTGGTCGCCGGCAAGCAGCTGCCGAAGCGCATCGTCACGAACGAGACGGTGTTCCCGATGAGCGTCGCGGCGCAGGTGCTGCCGACCCGCAAGTACTGAATCCCGGCGCACGCGGGCGGCGGCGCGTTCGCCGCCGTCCGGCCGCCGCTTCGAATCGAGGGCGATCCATGACGAGTCCGCCGGTGGTCGAGATGATCGGCATCGACAAGGCGTTTCCGGGTGTCCACGCGCTGCAGCGCGTGAACTTCCGGCTGTTTCCGGGCGAGATCCACGCGCTGATGGGCCAGAACGGCGCCGGCAAGTCGACGCTGATCAACGTGCTGACCGGCGTGCACGCGCACGACGCGGGCGAGATTCGCGTCGGCGGCGCGCCGGTGAGTTTCGCCGCGCCGCGCGAGGCCGAGGCGGCCGGGATCCAGACGCTGTACCAGGAAGTGAACCTGTGCGCGAACCTGTCGGTCGCGGAGAACATCTTCGCGGGCCGGCAGCCGATGCGGCGCGGCGCGATCGACTGGAAGACGATCCACGCGCGGGCACGCGATGCGCTCGCCGAGCTCGACCTGTCGCTCGACGTCACGCGTTCGCTCGACGCGTATCCGATCGCCGTGCAGCAGATGGTCGCGATCGCGCGGGCCGTGTCGGTCGACGCGCGCGTGCTGATACTCGACGAACCGACGTCGAGCCTCGACGACGGCGAGGTCGCGCGGCTGTTCGACGTGCTGCGTCGGCTGAAGGCGTCGGGCATCGCGATCCTGTTCGTCACGCACTTTCTCGAACAGACCTACGCGGTGTCCGACCGGATCACCGTGATGCGCAACGGCGAGCGCGAGGGCGAGTACCTCGCGCGCGACCTGCCGGTCGACCTGCTGGTCGCGAAGATGACCGGCCGCGAACCGATGTCCGGCACGCTGCAGGCGGGCGCGGCGGCCGTGCAGCGCGATGCCGATGCGGCCGCGCCGTTCCTGTCGATGCGGCAGGTCGGCCGGCGCGGGATGATGAGCCCGCTCGATCTCGACGTGCGGCCCGGCGAAATCGTCGGGCTGGCCGGGCTGCTCGGCTCGGGGCGCACGGAGACCGCGCGGCTCGCGTTCGCGGCCGAGCGCACCGACACCGGCGCGATCGAGATCGACGGCGCGCGCAAGCGGCTCGCGTCGCCGCACGACGCGGTCCGCAACGGGATCGCGTATTGCCCGGAGGATCGCAAGAAGGAGGGCATCGTCGCCGCGCTGTCGATCCGCGAGAACATCGTCCTCGCGCTACAGGCGCGGCGCGGCTGGTGGCGGCTGATCAGTCGTGCGCGCCAGCGCGAGCTCGCCGACACGTACATCGCGCGGCTCGGCATCAAGGCGCGCGACGCGGAGCAGCCGATCGGGCTGCTGTCGGGCGGCAACCAGCAGAAGGTGCTGCTCGCGCGCTGGCTCGCGACGGAGCCGAAGCTGCTGATCCTCGACGAGCCGACCCGCGGCATCGACGTCGCCGCGAAATTCGACATCATGGAGCGCGTGCTTGCGCTGTGCGCGCAAGGGCTCGCGATCCTGTTCATCTCGTCGGAGATCAGCGAAGTGGTGCGCGTGAGCCACCGGATCGCGGTGCTGCGCGACCGCCGCAAGGTCGCCGAACTGACCGGTGCCGACGCGTCGGAGGAACGCGTGTATCAACTGATTGCGGGAGGCCGGTCATGATGCGGCTCCGTGGATTGCTTCGTCATCCGCTCGTGTGGCCGGTGCTGACGCTTGCGCTGCTGTTCGCGCTCGACGTCGCGCATCGGCCGGGCTTCCTGTCGATCGCGCTGCTCGACGGTCACCTGTTCGGCGCGCCGGTCGACATCCTGAATCGCGCGGCGCCGCTCGTGATCGTGTCGCTCGGGATGACGCTCGTGATCGCGACGCGCGGGATCGACATCTCGGTCGGTGCGATCGTCGCGATCGCGGGCGCCGCCGCGGCGATCGTGCTCGACGGCGATCCGACGCGAGTCGGCACGGCGCTCGCCGCCGCGCTCGGCGTCGGCTTGCTCGCCGGCGCATGGAACGGCGTGCTCGTCGCGTTCGTCGGAATGCAGCCGATCATCGCGACGCTGATCCTGATGGTCGCCGGACGCGGCATCGCGCAGCTGCTGACCGGCGGGCAGATCATCCCGATCGGCGCGCCCGGCTACCTCGCACTCGGCGGCGGCTATCTCGCGGCCGTGCCGTGCGCGGTCTGGATCGCGCTCGCGACGATCGCGGCGAGCGCGCTGCTGGTGAACCGTACGGCGCTCGGCCTGTTCATCCGCGCGATCGGCGTGAACCCGGTCGCGACGCGGCTCGTGGGCTTGCGCGCGGGGGCGGTCGTGTTCGGCGTGTATCTGTGCTCCGGCGTGATGTCGGCGCTCGCCGGCATCCTCGCCAGCTCGAACGTGCGCAGCGCCGACGGCAACAACGCGGGGCTGCTGCTCGAGCTCGACGCGATCCTCGCGGTGACGCTCGGCGGCACGTCGCTGCTCGGCGGCCGCTTCAGCCTCGCCGGCTCCGTGCTCGGCGCGCTGATCATCCAGACGCTCACCTACACGACCTATTCGATCGGCGTGCCGCCGGAGGCGACGCTCGTCGTGAAGGCGATGGTCGTGATCGTCGTGACGCTGATCCAGTCGGACGCGGCGCGCGCGCTGGTCGTCCGGCACGCGTCGCGGCTGCTGCCTTCCGCGCGTTCGCGCGCCACCACCGGAGCGACGCCGCGATGAACCGATTCCTCGCACGGCTCGCCGACCCGCGCACGCTGCCGATCGTCGTGACGATCGTGCTGTTCGCCGCGCTGTTCGGCTTCGGATCCGTGATGTATACGGGTTTCTTCTCGATGCAGGTCCTGACCGGGCTGCTCGTCGACAACGCATTCCTGCTGATCGTCGCGATCGGGATGACGTTCGTGATCGTGTCGGGCGGCATCGACCTGTCGGTCGGCTCAGTCGTTGCGCTGACAACGATCTTCTGCGCGGTCGGCGCCGAACGATGGCACTGGCCCGTCTGGGCGATCGTGCCGCTCGTGCTCGTGTTCGGCGCGCTGTACGGTGCGGCGATGGGCGCGCTGATTCATTACTTCCGGCTGCAGCCGTTCATCGTCACGCTGGCCGGGATGTTTCTCGCGCGCGGCGCGTGCTTCCTGATCACGACGCAGTCGATCACGATCAACGAGCCGACCTTTCATGCGCTCGCGGGTATCAGCGTGCCGGTCGGTGGCGGGACGCTGAGCGCGGGCGCGCTGATCGCGCTCGCGACGCTGGCCGCCGCGATCTACGTCGCGCATTTCACGCGCTTCGGCCGCAACGTGTATGCGGTCGGCGGCAACGAGCGCTCGGCGCTGCTGATGGGGCTGCCGGTCGCGCGCACCAAGGTCGGCGTGTATGCGCTGAGCGGCTTCTGTTCGGCGCTCGGCGGCGTGGTGTTCACGCTGTACGTGCTGTCCGGCTACGGGCTGCAGGCGCAGGGCATGGAACTCGATGCGATCGCCGCGACCGTGATCGGCGGCACGCTGCTCACCGGCGGAGTTGGGTACGTGATCGGCTCGGTGTTCGGCGTCGGCATCCTCGGCACGATCCAGGTGCTGATCACGTTCGACGGCACGCTGAGCTCGTGGTGGACGCGGATCGTGATCGGCGCGCTGCTGTGCGTGTTCTGCCTGCTGCAGCGGATCATCGAGCGGCATGCGGCGCGGCGGCGGAGCGGCGGCACCGGGCTCGATCCGAAACGGCGCAAGCGGGAAGTCGCGCAGGACGCGTCAGCTGCGCCGGGTGACGATGCGGCGCTGGTGTCGACGATGCGGCGGGTGTGGCGGGTGTGGCGCTTCACGCCGTCGGCGGCGCGCCGGTGACGTTATGCAGATTCGGGTATATCCATATCTGGTTCGGCGTTGAACGGCGTATGTTTCGACGCATCGGCGATGCCGATGTGTTTCAGCAACGCGGTCAGCTGCTCGACCGCGTGCAGGTCCGGCGCATCGAGCGGCTCCCGTACCGCCTGCACGAACGCCGCATGCATGCTCGTCGAGTCATGCCACGATATCGGCAAGGCGGCCGTTGCCGGCGAGCACGGCCGGTTCGTCGAGCGCCGCGCCGGCCGGCCGTCACGAGTGTTTGGGGACGACCGCCGGACATGTCGGTGCCCCGAAGTGACGATCAGAACCGATGACGCAGCCCCAGATTGACGAGGGCCTGCTTTTTGGTGCCGTTGTAGCCGTATGAACCGATCGACGCCTGTGCCGGCACCGCACCGCCGGCACCGTCCCCGGTATTCCCGCTTGCATGCTGATAAGCGGCCGTCATGTAGACATCCGTACGCTTCGACAGGTTGTAATCGGCACCGACCGATGCCTGGTGGTAGTTCGCCGAGGTGTCGCCGCCCGACTTCGTGAAGCTGTAGCCGACCCCGACGAGCAGCGCCGCGGACGCCTGGTAGTTCAGGAAGCCTTGGGCGGTGTTGTAGTGTTCGTTCTTCGCGAACACCGATGCGCCGTCGCGTCGATACTGGGCGTTGCTGTAGCCGGCGCCCACGGTGAACGCACCGATCACGTACTGACCGGCCACCCGAGCGATGCCGATGGAATGGGCCGTCTGGTAGCCGGTATTGATCGCGCCGTCGAACGTGCCGTCCGACGTGCTCGACCATGTCGTGCGGTTTCCCGTGACGGGATTCGCGTTGGCTGCATAGAAGTAACCGCCGGCGAGACTCAGCGGACCGTTGGCGTACGACACGCCGGCCGAATACGACTGCTTCGAGCCGGTGCTGCCCGCGACACCGCCCAGCGAGTACATCGCCTCGAACTGGAGTCCGGCGATGACGGGCGACGTGTATTTGACCGCGTTGTCGACGCGGAAGCTGTTGTCGTAGTTGTCGACATCACCGGCGGTGGCGAACACGCTGCCGAAGTAGTTGTCGGCGGTAATCGGCTGCACGAGGTCGATCAGCGGATCGTATTGGCGACCGAGCGTGAGCGAGCCATACTGGTTGCTGGTCAACCCGACATAGGCCTGGCGGCCGAAAATGCGGCTGCCCTGACCGAGGCCGCCCGTACTCGGATTGAAACCGTTTTCCAGCTGGAAGATCGCCGCCAGGCCGCCGCCGAGATCTTCCGAACCCTTGAGCCCCCAACGACTGCCCGACAGATTGCCGGCGCTGCTGTTGCCGAGCGCCCAAAGGTTCTTGCCGCCATCGGCGTTGCGCACGTACGTGAACGACGTGTCGATCGTCCCGTAAAGCGTCACGCTCGACTGCGCGTGGGCTACGCCGCCCATCGCGACCGACGCGATCGCAAGGACAGGAAAAAATGCGTGTTTCATGGTCTCTCCTTTTTGCAAGCATGCCTGCGTTCAAATGAACGGAAGCAGACTACATCGAGAGATTTTTAGTGCGAAATTAAAATGGCGGGGTGTCTCCAAAAAATAACGGAGAGTGATGCATTTCGGTTCGTGCAGGCTGGTCGAATTGACGATGTCTTTGATCGAAGTCGAGTGTGCGGAGAGAAGGGAGGGTGATTTTTTTCGATGAATAAATGAGGGTGCAGCGGGGTAACATAGTCGTGATACGCCAATGATTTGATTTAATCGGACTTCATGGATTTTTTGGAGCGATTTTCGACTTTATTATTGGCGAGTCCGGGGCGAGCCGGCGCGGAGTCGGCACTCTCGTTCGTCGTGCGGCCTCATCGTCCGGGGTATGTGCCGACTCTTCGGGAAACCGTGCCGAGGCGTATCGAAAGATCCGGAGCGAGACGTGCGCGGAGTCGGACCGGCAAGGAAACCGCATCGAGTGATGGTGGTGCAGACACGCTCATTTCCGAGGCTGGGGTGCAGTGCATTCTGCATGCTTTGTCTACAGGCGCTGCGGTATTAACTCATGGTTGTTCCGCAAGCGACAGCATCCGGGAAGGAAGGCGTTTTCAAACTGGGTGCCACATCGGAAAATTCCGGTTATGGGCGTTGCAGACGCAGGAATCAATTGCCGGAAAATTCGAAGACGATGGCGAACCGATAATCGCTGCACGATGAGCGAGATCGATGTGCGGGTCGACCGTTCAATCGAATGGTGTATGTAAAGCCTGTTCGACGACGCTTCACAGCGAGAGCAATCATCGCGACCGAAGTCATGCCGGCAGGAATTCGATTCCCGAGCGTGATTGGTTGAGGCGAGCGCCGCCAAGCGTCGGATGTCAACGCGCACGTCGTACGATCACACCCGTGACAATTCGTTTTCCTTAGCGATTGGCAGGGCGATATCTCCGATTCGCAAGTTGCCGCATGCGCCTTCGTGCGATCGACGACCCGGCAAGCATCACGATCGTCCGGCGGCAGAGTCGCATGTTCCGGAAACCGATGGCCCAGGTGATGTGATGCGCGGGCCGTGGCGCACGTCGGGTTTGATGTTACGAAATATTCGGGCATTCCCAGTCGCGCGGATTTATCTGCCGAAATTCGGCTATCATCGGCAAATAATATTTCGAATGCATCTGGAAGAATTTACTTAATATAGGCAAACGTTAAAGCGCTTGCCATCTATGATTTTTTCGTATCGCGCTTGCATGGTAAAGCTTGCAAGGTAATATCCCCTCCCGCAGAGGGAGGCATTGCGCATATTTTTTTGTCTCATCCCCTCCAGCCGTCGAGGCGGCGGACAACGCGAACGCGTCGATTCCTTATGACCAATGCTGTAAGGATCTGTAAGGAACTGAACGCATGTTCTATTTCCGGAGTGAAACATGCACTGCTGGTTGTGTTGCAAAAATGTTTCGTCAATGATCTGGATCAAATCTCCATGACTTTGTGCCGTCACGTCAACTCCTATTCCTGATTATCAACAAATAATTGGTTCCATATCATCGCCTTGACTGATTCCGTCAACAATGAGGCGGGATCGGACACCGACGGATCGGCCGACGATTTAGCCGCATATGATGCGCTGCAGAAAATGCAAAAAATTGTTAAGAGGCCGAGATGATGCAAATAGCGCCGAACGAAACGACTACGGGGTTCAGAGTGAGTGGTGACCGGGGAAGAAGCGTCGGTCGTCGGCGGGACAGCGTCATCATCCTGCTGCTCGACGGATTTTCGATCATGCAAATGGGCCGGCTGGCCGCGGTATTCGAACTTGCAAATCAGCTCGAAGGCGTGAACGTCGCGTTTGCCGATCGCTATGAATTGCGGCTTTATTCCAGTCACGGCGGTGCCGTTCGTTCGTCGTCGGGTGTACAGATCTGGACGGAAGCGGCTCGTCCGCTCGATGCGAGCAGTGTGCAGGCCATGTTCGTGCTCGGTGGACAGGGGCGGGCAAGCGGCCTCGACGATGCGTTCATCAGCTGGTTGCAGCATGCCCATCAGCGCGCCCGCGTGGTCAAGGGCGACAATGCCGGCGCCGAAATGCTGACGGCGATTCGCCTGAACCAGAAAGTTCCGGAAGTCGTGCCACAGGCGGTGCTTGCCGTTGGCGGTACGGGCGAATCGGGGCCATCCGACGACGATGGCGAAGGCATGTTCGCGGCCGCGTTGTCGATCGTCGTGCGTGACGCCGGCTACGAAGTCGCGCAAGAGATCGTTTCGTACATGATGCCGGGGGCGAACCGGAAATTTGCGAGCGTCCTGTTCGGGGCGCAGGAGGCGCGAGCCAGTGAATTGATTCGCGCGGCCGCTCAGCATCTTCGGGCCAACAGTGCGAATCGCATCTCGATCGCCAATGCAGCGCAGGCCGCTGCGATGAGCGAGCGGAATTTCCTGCGGCGCTTCAAGAACGAAATCGGCGTGACGCCAACCGAATTCGTGCTGCGGGTGCGGCTCGAAAAGGCGTGCTCCATGCTGGTCGAGACGGATTTGCCCGCCGACAAGGTCGCGCGGCGGGTCGGTCTCGGCAGTGGAGACCGGCTGGCCAAGCTGTTCCGCCAGCATCTGTCGATGTCGCCGACGGAGTATCGCGCGGCCGCTCGGGACAGAATGTTCTCATCGGTTGGCGGCTCGGACATTCGCAACGGTACATCGTCGCTTTGATGCCCGCGCCGGGCTAACGACCGGCGTCGGGTAGTCGATTTGTCCGCCGGAGCAGCGTTCGCCCGATTTCAGGCGGACGTGCCGAAGTAGGTTCGCGTATTCGAATGGACCGTTTGATCGGCGACGATCTCGTCGGCGGTCGCCCATCGGTAGGCAGTGTGCTGGGCATTCGGCAGCGACACGAGGTCGAACGTGCCGCGGAGCTTGTATCCCATCACCACATAGTGCGTCGAGATGCCCGGTTCGCCGCCAAAGTTGTCTTCGTAGAGGTGATCGTAGATGCCGATCAGTTCGGCATCGGCACGCTCCAGACCGCTACATCCGAGTTCGTCGCGCGCGATGCGATTGAACGCATCGTCGAGACGCTCGTTCTTGCGAATCCGGCCGCCCGGCACGAACCAGAAACCCTGCGCGGGACGATTGACACGGTGACCGAGTAGATACGCGCCATCGCCGTTCGAGATGATCAGGTCGATCGCAACGAGCGGGGTTGCGTCGACGACGCGCAAGAAAGTGTCCAGCGGAAGCATGGCGGATGGGCTCCTGGAAGTCTGTCGAAGTGCACCGGCATCGTTGCGCGTTCGAGGCGACTCGGTCACGACGATGACATGCCGGCTTCGTCGATGAGCGAACGTTGGATGTCCGTCTGCACGCATCTCATCATGGCCAGTCGAGATTGCGCTCGTCGGCCAAAACACCGAAGCAATCCGCCAATTGCAGGAAGCAAATCGGGCGTGACGACGCAATGCCCGTCGAGAAACGTGTGCGCGTGCATCAATACATTTTCATTCGGCCATGATCGTGGTCGAAGCCGCCATCTCGTTTTGAAACGGTCGATTCGACGTTACGCTTTTGTCTGGCCTTTCGAGGAGACGCGTTCACCCCGGAACTCTCCTCGGAATTTTGCCTGCGTGCCGTGTGGCACGCAGGCCTTTTTATTCATCACGGGTCGAGCTGCACGTACGGTGAATGTCAGTCGCCGTCGTTCGAGTCGTGGATCCGCAAGACGATCCGTGTGGCCTGGCTTCGAACATTGCGAAGCAGTGCGAACATTGTTGCACGCGCGTGGTGCTTCGCGTCGGCGCCGCCCGGAGGAAACGTACGGTAACCGGTTGGCGGAATCGTCGGATCAATTGTCATGTCCGGCATGCTGCATTGCAATGTACGCTATCGGCATCGAACCGCGCGCCATCTGATGCGCGGTATCTCGCCGAAAACGGAGCATCGCCGCCATGAACGTCGCGCTTCTTATCTTCTCGAGGATTTGCTTCGTCTGGATTCTCGTCTACCTCGTCTTCAGCACCGCGTCGGGTCTTTGGGCCGGCGCACGACATGGCCAGGGGCTGCTGCTGCTTGAATTTCAGTCGCGCCGGGCCCGCGGCTCGCGTGAGGTGGCGCGAGCTCGAATCTTGAAAAGGATGGCGCTGTCGGCGCTGTTCGCGCTACCCGTGGCGATTGCATCGCTCGTCGCGAGCGCGGTGATGTCGTAAACGCCCGGCTCGCGTGTGCGTCGTCATGCGGCTGGAGCGAGTACCGGCCGGCTCGAACTCGAAAAATACAAGGAACTGAAGGGGCGGCGGATTGGTGCATCGCGTCGTCAGCGCGTTTCGCCAGGCGCCGGGCTGGCGGATCCGGGCTAATCGGCTATGCGCGGCACCCGTGGCCGAATACGACGCATCGATGCAGGCTGATCGTCAACGATGCCGATCGCGTTGCGCCACCGTACTGTCGAGTTCCAGGGCCGAATCGACTGCTCCACGACGATGCCCGCCTGCACATGATCATGTCGCAACACATTGCTTGCTGTCGAAGTTCATGCACGAAGGTACCGCGCATCTGGCCGAACGCCTGACCGCCCGTGGGGCGCACCACGACGCTTCGATCACCGAACGACTGCCGTCGGATATCACTCGCTCGTCATGCGAGCGCCGCTGTTTCTGCAAGCTCTTCGTCATCCGTTTCGCGGCGGCGAGGTAGTCGAAAAACGCCAACATTTGGCCGATCAGGGAATTCCCGCAGACTAATCCGACGACTGTTTGTTCGAATCGGCCAGTGTTTAAACGCCATTCGGCGCCCTCGGTATGATGCGTCGCAACGGAGTAAAAAACGACGACCGAAGTTGATTGGACTGATTGTCCGAGAGCACGCCATGACGCACACGAGTGTCGATCATTCGGGAGATGAAGCGGCAGCAGATGTTGGGGGAAAGCGGTCACGCAGGAATCGGGATATCGGCGTTGTCGTCTTCGACGGGTTCTCGTTGTTTGCGGCGGGCGCGGTATTCGAGGTGTTCGAAGTAGCCAATGAAATCTATGCGCCGCGCGCGACAGGGCTTCCGCTATACGACATTCGCTTCTATTCGTCGAAAGGTGGAAACATCGTCTGGTCGTCGGCCATCAGCGTGCGGACATTCGCATGCGATGCGGGCTCGGCGCACGCATTCGATGCGCTCTTCGTCGCGGGTGGCGAAGGTGCGAGGCGCGCGTCGCGCGACGCCCGGGTGATCGACTGGTTGCGGATCGTGCTGCCGAAGGCGGGCATGGTCGAGACGATCGGCGAAGGCAGGATGTTGATCGATGCGGCGCTGAATGGCTCGCACGTGATCGACGCAGTGGATGCGGTGCGCGTGGGTCGCGGCGGCTACGAGCCGGCAAGAGCCGCATTGGCGCTCATCGAACGTGACCTGGGTGGCGACGCGGTGCGAGGCATTGCGGCGCGGCTCGCGCTGAGCGACGCATTCGAGCCGGCCGAGCAGGAGGGTGAAGTGCGCAATGGCACGCCTGCCGATCGGATCCGCGCGACGGCGAGCTGGTTGCGCAAGAACTGTGGAAGAGCCATATCCGTCAGCGATGCAGTGCGGGTTGCTGCAATGAGTGAACGGAACTTCCTGCGGCATTTCAAGCAGGAAATCGGCGTGACGCCGTCCGAATTTCTGCTGCGGGTTCGCCTGGAGCGCACGGTGCAGATGTTGATGGAAACCGACTTTCCGATCGGCACGATCGCGCGGCAATGCGGGTGGGGGAACGGTGATCGACTGGCCAAAATTTTTCGGCGACACCTCGACGTGACACCCTCGGAATACCGGTTCCAGGCACGCTCGAGCCAGACGGAACTGGAGTTGTAGAGAAGGCTGGATAGGCTTCGGCGAAGGGACGGAGCTCATTCCCGGATTTTCAGATCGAATTATTGCCTGAGAGAATAGGAGTGCAGATTATGTCGGCATCCATCGAAACAGAGCGCGGCGAAACAGGACCGGTCGGCTCCGGTCGCGGCGACGCAGTCGACGTGAAGGTCAGCGTCGCGCCCGTCGTTCTCGCGGGCGGATCGGGGTCGCGCTTGTGGCCCATGTCGCGCGAACAGTATCCGAAGCAGTTGATCGGCGTACTGGGTGCGGATTCTCTGCTGCAGGCAACCGTCCAGCGCATGACGGGTTTTTCGATCGAGGAAGGCGATGTGTCGGCGCCCATCGTCGTTTGCGGCGACGAGCATCGTTTCGTCACGGCGGAGCAGCTCCGGGCCAGCGGCCTCGATGCCCGCGTCATCGTCGAGCCGGCCCGGCGCGATACGGCGCCCGCACTGACGCTGGCGGTCGCTGCCGCCAGTGCGGACGGGAAGGACGCGATCGTCGTCGCGATGCCGGCCGATCACGCCATTGCCGATACCGCCGCGTTTCATCGCGCGATCGCACTCGCGGTGGAGCACGCGCGGCGCGGCGCGATCGCGACGCTTGGCGTGCCGCCGACCCGGCCCGATTCGGGGTTCGGCTACATCAAGATCGGCGAGGCCCTTGGTGCCGGTGCGCACCGCATCGAGCGATTCGTCGAGAAGCCGGCCGCCGAACTCGCGGCGCAGTACGTCGAATCGGGCTCGTACTGGTGGAACAGCGGAATTTTCGTCGTGCGCGCGAGCGTCTGGCTCGACACGTTGCGCACGCTCCAGCCCGATATGCACGCCGCATGCCTCGCGGCACATGTGGACGGCAAGCACGATGGTCCTTTCTTCCGGCCGCATGAGGATGCCTTTCTCAAGTCGCCGTCTGATTCGATCGACTACGCGGTGATGGAACGCCTCGTGTCCGACACGAGCCTGGTGGACGGCGTGGTCGTGCCGCTCGATGCGGGCTGGTCGGATCTCGGCTCGTGGGATGCGGTTTGGGAGGCGCTCGACAAGGATGCGGACGGCAACGTCGGGCGCGGCAAGGTCGTGTTCGAAGGTGCGACGTCGAGCTTCGTGCATTCGGAAGGGCGGCTCGTTGCATGTGTCGGCATGACCAATGCGGTGGTGGTCGAAACCGCCGACGCGGTGCTGGTGGCGGATCGCTCGCGCGTCCAGGACGTGAAGGGCCTCGTGAACCGGATCCGCGCGCAACAGGCGCCGGAAGCCGACACGCACCGGAAGGTGCGCCGCCCGTGGGGCTACTACGACTCGATCGATCACGGCGCCCGATTCCAGGTGAAGCGCATCGTCGTGCATCCGGGCGGACGGTTGTCGCTCCAGCTGCACCACCACCGTGCCGAGCACTGGATCGTCGTGAGCGGAACTGCGCTCGTTACCCGCGGCGACGAGCAATTCATGCTCGGCGAAAACGAGTCCACCTTCATTCCGCTTGGTGTGACGCATCGGCTCGAGAACCCGGGAAAGTTGCCGCTCGAGCTCATCGAAGTGCAATCGGGATCGTATCTCGGCGAGGACGACATCGTGCGGTTCGACGATACGTACGGGCGTGCGTGATGCCCCGATTCGACTGTGATCGTTGGCGTCAGACGGGAGATTGAAATGTTCGGTCTACAAGGCTTGATGGCTCGACTCGTGGATATCGCGTTGATCGTCGCCGGCTCGTTGCTTGCGTCGCAATTTCGCTATCAGACGGTTTCCGAGGGGCACTTCGACAGCGCACTCGTCACGTTCGCGATCGCGTTCACGCTGGTGCTGTTTCCGGTATTCGGCGTGTACGAATCGTGGCGGGGACGGTCGATGCTGAGGTTGAGCGGGAAGATCTCGCTCGCGTGGCTCGTCGTTCAGGCGTGCGGGATCGTGTTGATGTTCTCGCTCCATCGCTCGGACGTGATTTCCAGGCTGTGGTTCGTGTACTGGACCGCGATGACGGGAGGCGCACTGATCGCGTCGCGAATCGGCACGCATCTGTTTTTGCGCAGTGTTCGTCATGCGGGCATCAACCTGCGCAGTGTCGCGGTTGTAGGACACGCTCAGCACTGCCAACAGGTGGTTCGAAACATCGAGGAGTCGCCGGCGAGCGGATTTCGGCCGGCGGCTGTATTCGACCTGCGCCCCGTTACCGCGAATGCTTCGCATCGCTTGCCGGTATTCACGGAGCTCGATGCGTTCGCGCAGTTCGTCCGGGAGAACGGTGTCCAGGAAATCTGGCTCGCGCTGCCTTTGTCGGAGGAGGCGACCGTTCTGCGGTTCGTCAATACGTTCGGCGACGATCTCGTGAACATCCGCTTCATTCCCGACGTGCGCAGCGTCGCGCTGTTCGACGGCGCGATGATCGACCTCATCGGCGCGCCGGCGATCAATCTCGTGGCGTCGCCGCTGCCGCGTCATGCAATGTGGCAGAAGGAGGTGTTCGATCGCCTGTTCGCCGCAGTCGCGCTGGTGGCGCTGCTGCCGCTGATGGTGCTGATCGCCATCGCGGTGAAGTTGTCGTCGCGCGGGCCGGTGTTCTTCAAGCAATACCGCAAGGGTGCGGACGGGCGCAAGTTCCAGATCCTGAAGTTCCGCACGATGCGCGTGCACGCCGAACAGGCTGGCGTGGTCACGCAGGCGACGAAGAGCGACTCGCGCATCACCCGTGTCGGACGCTTTCTCAGGCGAACCAGTCTCGACGAGCTGCCGCAGTTTCTTAACGTGCTGCGCGGGGAGATGTCGGTGGTCGGGCCGAGGCCGCATGCGATCGAGCACGATCGGCTTTATCAGAAAGTCGTCGACGGGTACATCCATCGTTATCGGATCAAGCCGGGGATTACTGGTTGGGCCCAGGTGAACGGGTATCGCGGGGAAACCGATCGTCTCGAGAAGATGCAGAAGCGTGTCGAGTATGACCTTTATTACCTGCGGAACTGGTCGTTCGCGCTGGATATGCGGATCGTGTTGGCGACGGTGGCGAAGGGGTTGGTGAATGCGAATGCTTACTGAGCGGGTTTCGACGTCGTGATTTGTCGCATCTCTAAACATAAACCGGGGAAGACGAGATGAGATGTATTTGGGATCGGCGCGAAAGCCGGGCAGCGGAATTTCGCCGTCATGGCGCCCGAATCGTGATCGGTGCAACGATGAGCGCGGTGCTGTCGGCGTGTGCTGTGGCGCCGGGTATGCGTATGTCGTCGCAAGCGACATTGCCGGTGACGAGCGGCGACGAGCAGACGCCAAAGCAGGAACTCCAGGTTCCGATTACCGACATCAACATGGGGTTGATTCGGCAACTGCGCGATGAAGGACAGAAGGCTGACGAAACACAATTTCGCTCGCTAATCGGAAAACCTCAAGCCTACACGCTTGGCGTTGGCGACGTACTGCAGATAACCGTCTGGGATCACCCTGAACTTGCCGCGGCGCAGGGTGGCCAGCAATCGACGAACTCTCGACCTTCCGACCCAGTTCAGGGTTTTGTCGTCGACGAGAACGGCAACGTCCAAGTGCCTTATGCGGGCGACGTTCATGTCGCGGGTATGCGCATCGATCAGGCACAGCGCGCCATCCACACCGCGTTGCAGCGTGTGTTCGTGAAGCCGCAGGTCACGATACGTGTTTCGTCGTATCGGGCAAAGCAGGTTTACGTCGACGGAGAAGTACATACCCCCGGAGCCGTGCCCATCAACGACGTGCCGATGACACTGAATGAGGCGATAAATCGTGCAGGCGGCTTCAGCCAAACGGCTGACCAGAGTCGGATGGTCGTAGTTCGGAACGGTACGTCGTATCGATTGGACCTTACGCAGATGCTCGGGCGAAACGTCAACCCGTCGGACATCCTTCTGCGAAATGGAGATCTGCTGCGTGTCGTCTCGCGTGAAGACAGCGGTGTCTTCGTCATGGGCGAAGTCAACAAACCTATCACTGCGCTGCCCTTGAGAAACGGACGACTCACACTGAGTGACGCGCTCTCACAGGCAGGCAGCGTTAACAGCGCGAGTGCGGACGCGGCCCAGATGTATGTGATTCGAGGTGCGTCCGAAGCGAAGCCCCAGGTATTCCACCTCAATGCACGCTCGCCTGTCGCAATGGTGCTCGCGAACCAGTTCGAACTTCAGCCGAAGGACGTTGTGTACGTTGATGGCAATGGACTGGTACGTTTCAGTCGCGTGCTTAGCCTCCTGCTGCCCGCGATCAATGCAGGTTTGACTGGTGCTGTTTTGGCGAAATGATCGACAACATTCTCGTCGTGTGCGAAGGGAACATCTGCCGGAGTCCGATGGCGCAGGCGCTGCTCGCTCGGGCGCTGCCTTCGGCTCGTGTTCAGTCAGCGGGATGCGCGGCGCTTGTCGGCCGGAGCGCGGACCCAACGGCAATCGAATTGATGTCCGAGCGCGGTATCGACCTTGGGGAACACATCGCGATGGATTTGAATCTGCAGCACATGCGTTCAGCGGATTTGATTCTTACGATGACGGAGAGCCAGCGAAAAAGAATTGAGGCCAGTTATCCGTTTTCGAAAGGACGTGTATTTCGTATTGGAGAGTTCGAGAAGATCGATGTTATCGATCCATACCGACGAGGACGATCGGTATTCGAATTGGCTCTGGATCAAATCGACCAGAGTATGAAGAGATGGGTCGAAAAAATGAATCGGATCAAGAACTGACTATGGAATCCGTAAATAAATCAAGGATCATCGATGTGCACGAAGGTGACGAGATTCACCTTTCCGACTATATCGCCGTTGTTGCAGAAAGCTGGAAACTTATTGTCGCGATTGCCGCGCTCGTGCTGCTGATTGGCACGCTCTACGCATTCTCGGCAACACCAGCCTATCGTGCAGACGCGATGATTCAAGTCGAGGACAGTGCAAGCTCCACAAAGAATGCGCTTGGAGAGTTGGCATCGATTTTTGATACGAAGCAGACCGCCGATGCGGAGATCGAGTTGATTCGATCGCGCCTCGTAGTCGGTCATACGGTGGAGGCACTCCATCTCGACATCTCGGCCCAGCCCCGCTATTTCCCGTTGATTGGAGCCACGGCGGCTCGCATGGCTGGGAGCAAGACATTGGCCACGCCGTGGTTCGGCTTGGCGCGCTTCGCATGGGGCGGAGAGAAGATCGAAGTTACCAAGTTTGACGTTCCGAAGGAGCGGTATGGGGCGAAGTACGAGTTGGTAGCAGAGGAGGGAAACAACTACGAGTTGGTGGATCCAGAGGGCAATGCGGTCTTGAAGGGTACGGTTGGCCAGGTAGCGCGCGGCCGTGACCAGTACGGTCCAGTAGAACTGACCGTTGCGTACCTTCGCGCTCGTCCGCATACGGAGTTCCAACTCAGTCGCGCGTCAACACAGGCGACGATCTCGCAGCTTCAGGGGGATCTGGTCATTGCGGAGAAGGCCAAGCAATCCGGTGTGATCGGCGTGTCGTTGGATGGCGCCAATAGTGCGCGGACTGCCGAGATTCTCAATACGCTCGCGTCTGCGTATGTGCAACAAAACATCGACCGAAAATCGGCCGAAGCGGAACATACCCTGGCCTTCCTTGATCAGCAGCTTCCGCAGTTGCGCAAGCAACTTGATCAGTCCGAGGACCGATACAACGCATTTCGTAACGCGAAGGGCACCGTCGATCTCACCGAAGAAAGCCGACTATTGCTGCAGCAAATCGTCGACGGAAAGACCAAGCTCGTTGATCTGGAGCAGCAACGTGTTGAAATGGCACAACGCTTCACCGGTCAGCATCCGGCGGTTGCCGCGTTGTCGGCCCAGATTGCGGCCCTCGATGCGCAGCAGGAACAGTTGAACAAGCGAGTGCTGAAGCTTCCGGACACCGAGCAGTCTGCATTGCGCCTGCTACGCGACGTTCGCGTAAATACTGAGCTGTATATGAACTTGCTGGATAGCGCTCAGCAACTGCGCATCGTCAAGGCTGGTCAGGTAGGTAACGTTCGCGTGGTGGACTTTGCCGTGGTGACCGACAAGCCAGTGAAACCGAAACGGTCGCTCATCATAACGATTGCCGCATTGTTCGGGCTGATCATCGGTACGGCGACAGCATTTGCAAAACATACACTGTTCGGCGGATTAAAGCACAGCGACGAAATCGAAAGAGTAATTGAGCTTCCGGTCTACGCCACTATCCCTCATAGCCAAGCGCAGAACAACCTTCAGCAGGCGATGGATCGCGGTCGACCTGGTCCGCATGTACTGGCGTCGCTCGATTCAGAAGACCTTGCTGTCGAAGGTATTCGCAGCTTACGCACGGCGCTGCAGTTCGCGTTGCTCGATGCTTCAAACAATGTGATCGTCATTACCGGCCCTCGTCCGGAAGTCGGTAAGTCGTTCGTTTCAGTGAACCTTTCGGCTGTGCTCGCTAGTAGCGGCAAGCGCGTGCTGCTGATCGATGCAGATATGCGGCGTGGCAACGTTCACTCATACCTCGGTGTGTCGAAACAACCGGGATTGTCGGACGTAATCACGGGCTTACACCTCGACAGGGCTATTCAGCGGGACGTCGTGACAGGCGTCGATCTGCTTCCGAAGGGTTCGTTGCCGCCTAATCCGGCCGAGTTGCTGATGAGCGACCGATTCAAGGCGCTCCTCGACGAAGTATCGCAACACTACGACCTTGTCATCGTCGATACCCCACCCGTGCTGGCGGTCACCGACTCGACGGTGATCGGACGGTATGCCGGTGCGACGCTACTCGTCGTTCGTCATGGACAGCACCCTCGCGCGGAACTGATTGAATGCGCAAACCGCTTGCGTGGTGGCGGCGTGGCGCTAAAGGGTGCGTTGTTGACCGACGTACCACGGCATCGATTCGGTTACGGCAGCTATTACTCCGGGTATTACGGATACGAAAGCGTTTCAGAGTAAACAACATCGCGGAATGTGTTTGAAATCGACACATGCGGCACGTCCAATTGGGAGTATCGGATCATGAATCGTAAAGTTGCTTTAATTACCGGCGTGACAGGGCAAGACGGCTCGTATCTTGCAGAGCTGCTATTGAACAAGGGTTATGAAGTGCATGGCATCAAGCGTCGCGCTTCACTCTTCAATACCGACCGGATCGATCATCTCTATCAAGACCCGCATGTATCCGACCGGCGCTTCGTGCTGCATCATGGTGACTTGACCGATTCGACGAGCCTCGTGCGCATTATCCAGCGTGTGCAGCCGGACGAGATTTATAACCTCGCCGCTCAGAGTCACGTCGCCGTTTCGTTCGAGGAACCGGAATATACGGCGAATGCCGACGGTATCGGCGCGCTGCGGATCCTCGAAGCAATCCGGATTCTCGGGCTCGAGAAGAAGACCCGCTTCTATCAGGCATCGACGTCGGAGCTTTACGGTCTCGTGCAGGAGATTCCGCAGAAGGAGACGACGCCCTTCTACCCGCGCAGCCCGTATGCGGTCGCGAAGATGTATGCGTACTGGATCACCGTCAACTACCGAGAGGCATACGGTATCTACGCGTGCAACGGCATCCTGTTCAACCACGAATCGCCAGTGCGCGGCGAGACCTTCGTGACGCGCAAGGTCACGCGTGCGATCGCACGTATTGCAGCCGGCCTGCAGGATTGCTTGTACCTCGGAAACATGTCGGCGTTGCGCGACTGGGGCCACGCGCGCGACTACGTCGAAATGCAGTGGATGATGCTGCAACAGGAGCAGCCAGAAGACTTCGTTATCGCGACGGGCGTGCAGTACAGCGTACGCGAATTTGTCGGGCACGCTGCTGCTGAACTCGGCATTACCGTGCGATTCGAGGGTGAAGGCGTCAGCGAGGTGGGTATCGTCGAAAAGGTGGAAGGCTCGGAGGCGAAAGTGACGCCTGGCACTGTGATCGTCCGTGTCGATCCGCGCTACTTCCGTCCGACTGAAGTCGAGACGTTGCTGGGCGATCCGACCAAAGCGCACGAACGACTGGGCTGGAAGCCGACAACGTCGTTCGAATCATTGGTTACCGAAATGGTCCGAGCGGACTATCAGGTGGCAAAGCGCGATGCGCTCGTGAACCTCGCCGGTTTCAAGACCTTCGAATACAACGAGTGAGCGCCATGGACAAGGACACGCGAATTTTTGTCGCCGGACACCGTGGAATGGTGGGTTCGGCAGTGGTGCGTAATCTCGTGGCGAAGGGGTACCGGAACGTCGTGACGCGCAATCGGTCGGAGCTCGATCTGACAGATCAGGTTGCCGTGGAAGCCTTTTTTCGCGACGGTGGGATTGAGGTTGTCGTGCTCGCCGCTGCGAAGGTGGGCGGGATTCTGGCTAACGATACGTATCCGGCCGACTTCCTGTATCTGAACCTGATGATCGAAGCCAACGTGATTCACGCGGCTTATCGCGCAGGCGTTGAGCATCTGGTATTTCTCGGATCTTCATGTATTTATCCGCGCGAGTGCCCGCAACCGATCAAGGAAGAATATTTGTTGACCGGGCCGCTGGAAAAGACGAACGAGCCTTATGCGATCGCAAAGATTGCAGGTATCAAGCTGTGCGAATCGTATAACCGCCAGTACGGAACTAAATATCTGTCGCTTATGCCGACAAACCTCTACGGTCCGAACGACAACTACGATCTGAAAACGAGTCACGTGCTGCCGGCGCTGATACGCAAGGCGCACGAGGCAAAGCTGGAAGCGCAAGAAGGCCTCAAGGTCTGGGGCACGGGCCAAGTGCGTCGAGAATTCTTGCATGTCGACGACATGGCCGAGGCGACAGTCTTTGCTCTCGAAAAGGGCATCGATTCGGGCTTGTACAACGTCGGATGCGGATCGGACGTCACGATTGAAGAACTGGCACGCGGTGCGATGCGTGCGGTCGGCTTCGATGGCCGCATCGAGTTCGACCCGACGAAGCCGGATGGCACCCCCCGGAAGTTGCTGGACGTCAGCAGGCTGGCCGAACTTGGGTGGGCCGCAAAGATCGGACTGGACGAAGGGCTGGCTTCTACCTACCGGGATTTTCTGCAGCGTCATCAAGAGCAAATTGCAGAGCGAGCTTAGGCAGGTAGTCACGGCAAACCACGATGATACGATTTGACGAGAGCAGCGCGACCTGGGTGTTCGCGCAACAAGGTGTGTCGCGCCTGCTTGTGGCGTTCAAGTTCTTTCTGCTGGCACGGCTGTTGGGACCAGAATCGATCGGCTTGATCGCCGCAGCCCTGATGGCCCTGTCGATTGCAGAATCGTTGACCGAAATGGGATTGAGCCATGCGCTGATCCAGCAACGTGAGTTGCTGGATCAGCGCGGCCTCGACGCGCTGTGGACTGCAAACGCAGTGCGAGGCATGATCCTTTCGATTGTGTTGTTCGTGACTTCGGAACCGACTGCGCGATTGATGAACATCCCGGAGAGCACGACGCTGTTGCAGCTCGTTGCATTGGTACCTTTCGCAAGGTGCATGGCGAGCATGCGTGTCGCGATCGCCCAACGTGAGAGACGGTTTCGCACGGTTGCACTGTTGACGACGGCCTTCGTTGGCGTCGACTTTGTAATGTCCTGTGTTTCGGCATTTGTTTACCACGACGTGTTTTGGGTGCTTGCTGCGTTACCGATTGCCGAGATACTCAAGGCAATAGCGTCGCATTTGGTGTTTTCTACCCGACCACGACTGAACTTCGATACGGCACCGCTTCGCGAAGTTATGGGATTCGGCCGCTGGGTCTGGGCGAGCAGCTTGCTGTCGATGATCGTCAATCAACTCGACCGACTGATCACCGTGAAGGTATTCGGTGTGCAGACGCTCGGCCTGTACCAGACCGCGAGCCGGCTGGCGCAGTTTGGTGTAGCCGACTTCGGGATGGCACTCAGTCAATACCTGTTTCCGAATTTTGCGGAACTCGCCCGGAAAGATAAGAGTTATGCCGTCCGTTATGCGCTGGCGCTGTTCAGTCACCTCGGAACTATCGCGCTCGTTTTTGCGACATTTCTCTGTATGTCTGCACCGGAAATCATCGACATAGCGCTCGGCAGCAAGTGGAGCGGTGCTTTGCCGTTTTTCCGTGTTTTCGTTTACTTGATGGCGGCAGGTGTGTTGGTCGGATTGCTCACCGCATATCTGCGCGGAACTGGCAGGCCAAGTCGTGTGACATTTGCCACGTCGGTGCAGCTGGTGGTATTGATCGCGATATCGGCGATTGCTGCACCACTTTTCGGTGCGATTGGCGTTGCTGTGGCTTCGGCAACAGGGGTGTTTGTTTGCGGCGTGGTCATGCTTAGCACGGTACTTTCCGACGCGAGTGGCGAGTGGGAGCAGTTGATGCCTCTCGTCACCGGTGGCGTGCCCGCATCCGCATTGATCGTGATTGTCGGCCATCTACTTTCGGAGACCCCGTACCACACGGTCTTTCTCGGCGTGTTGAGCGCCGTCGCCATTATCCTGCCACTGAAAAAATTGCGCGTTGGCTTTTCGCTGCCGGCTTGAGGAAATGGTCATGCGCATTCTTCATATCGTCTTGACGCCACGACATTCCGGAGCGGAAGTGCTTGCGTGTAGCCTTGCCGAGGCGCATGCCGGAACCGGGGAGGTCACCGGCATTGCCGCGCTGAATCCTTGTGATCAGGAGTTCGAGCACATAATTAGGCCTCTCTCGGCTCGAGGCGTCTGGATCTCGAGCCCTGAGCGGTTGACCGGTCGCATCGAGCGGCTCCGTTTGGTTCGCAGCGCGTACCGGGAGTTCGCGCCCGACATCGTCGTAGCTCACTCCGTAATCCCGGCTGCGTATGCACGCGTGGTGGCGAAATTTCTGGGCGTCTCCGTACCTGTCGTAAGCGTGCTGCATTCCGCGAACAACGACGACTATGCGGGCGGCGTGTTTCGTGCGGCAGAGTATCTGTTACGTTTTTCTGCGTCTGCGATCGTCACCGTGACTGACGTAGCCCGAGACAATTACAGGAAACACTTCGGCAGCGTGCGCAGGCTCGAAACCATTCCGAACGGAACGCAGATAGATCGCTTCTGTTTCGATCCGGTCGAGCGGGACCGACTTCGCCAGACGTTTGGAGTTAGCGAAAAGCAGACCATCTTGCTCCAGGTCGGCCGCATCGTACCGGCAAAGGGCCAGTTGTCGAGCGTGCTGGCGTTGAAGTTGCTCGTCGACGCCGGCCATGATGTCGCGCTGTGGTTCGCCGGCCTGACGGAGAGCGAGCAATATCGCCAAGACGTAGTAGACAAGATTGCGGAACTGAATCTGGATCGGCATGTTGTGTGGCTGGGTGGCCGGTCCGACGTTCCGTCGCTTCTGTCGGCGGCAGATGTCTATCTGATGCCCTCACTGCGCGAAGCGCATAGTGTCGCGATGATCGAGGCGCTCGCGAGCAGCGTGCCAGTCGTGGCATCGGATATTGATGTGTTTGCGAAGGTGAGCGGATTTGACGGCGTCCTATGCGTCCCCGTGTCGCAAAGTGCTCGCTATGCTGAGGCGATCGAGAGATTCGTTACACAGCGAATTCGGTGTGCGCGCGACCTGAACGCCTTTTCCGTCAAACGGGTAGCCGAACGGTATCTCGATCTCTTCAAGCAAATCTTGGTGCGTGACCGTCTCAAGACGGAACGAACGTAGGGGAACGGAATGACGACGTTGATGATCGTCGAACCGGTAGCGACCGGCCATCGTATGGTGCTGTACGTGCGCTTGATCGTTACTGAGGCACTCAGCCGTGGGTTGACGGTTATATTGCTGACCACCACTGAAGCCACTAGTCACGATGCATGCAAGTCGGTGCTGGCTGAGTTCGGCGACCGCTTGAAGGTCGCGACGATGCCAGATCTGCCGCGCGGCGGGAGGAGTCGCTTCGAGTTGTTCCGTTCGCAATATCGTTGGATTCGCGCGTTTCAGGCGGGCTTCCGCGCGGTATCGCGGCACGAACGAATCGACTTCGTTTACATCCCGTACTTCAACTACATAGACAAGGTTATCGGATACTACGGATCGCCCTTCGATGGCGTTCCATTTGGGGGCATGATGGTAGCTGCGAAGTTCCATCATGCCCGATGCGGGATTGTTGGTTTGCGGGGGAAGCAGGACGCAATCAACGAGTTGCTTTTCCGCCTCGCGCTGCGGGTCCGTAATCTCGCTCTGCTTACTTCAATTGACGAGCCGCTGACCGAGTTCGTCAACCGGTCGATAAGGAGGCGTATCAAAAAGGTGCGCTACGTGCCCGACGTATCGACCATCCGTCGACCGGCGGAACGAAGCAGTGCGCGTTCAGCTTATGGTTTCTTGCCGTCCGATTTTGTCATTTTGCTATACGGATCGATTGCTCGACGCAAGGGGCTCGGGAAAATTTTGAGCCTGTTTTCGGCTGCTGATTTGCCGGCAAACTTTCGCTTGTTGTTGGTCGGCTCGCAAGACGAGGAGGCTAAGCGAATGATCGAAGCGTTTTTTGTGCAGCATCCGAAAAGAAGAAAGCAACTGCATATCGTAGATCACTTCGTGACAGACATGGAGGAAGGGCAGTCATTCGCATGTGCAGACATAGTCTGGCTTTGTTATGAAGACTTCAGCGGCATGAGCGGTGTGCTCATTCAATCCGCGCAGGCCGGCGTCCCTGTCGTCACGGCTGGCTACGGCTTGATTGAGCGATATCGGGAGAAACATGCCCTCGGCATCCGTTGGCAGGACATCGTCGATGCAGGTGGCGAAGAAATACGCTTCAACTGGACCCACCTGGTCGAATCGGCCTGCGCGATAGGTGGTGCACCTCGGCTACGCGGATTCGCGGAACAGCACACACCGCAAGCATTCGGACGTAACGTCGTCGATGCAATCGTCGCTGCAAGGAATGGGAGCGACGCTTAACCCCACGTACGTGCTTCATGGGTTTTCGTGATATTTAGGTGATTGGATGAGTGCCCCTGATAAATCTACGCCGAGCTGTGATAACTGGAGGGCAGATAATGCATCTAGATCAAAGGGTGTCATTTTCTACGTGCAGCCCTTGATTGCGAAATATCGGATCGAAGTAATTTCTTCGCTAGGCGAAATCTTCAGCGTGAAAATTTTTGCAAATACCTTTGGTATCGAGTCACGTGGGTTTTCACGCGAGCGACCGATTTGCAGTGAATTTGTGGAAACGCCGATTTCACGGATTTTCGGAAACAGAATCAGCATGCAAGCGAAGGTCTTCGGGCGAATCGTCCGCGAGCGTCCCGTAGCGGTATTGATGTTTGCTGACGTGACCTATTTTTCAATGTGGCTCGCGTTGCTCGCGGGACGGATGCTCCGAGTGCCGATCGTGATCCATGGCCAAGGTCTTTATCGCTATCAGAAGCCCGGCTTGGCCCGGGTGCTGTGCTATCGGATTGCAACGGCTTTGTCTGCGAAATACGTTTGCTATACGGACGCATCGAAACGTTCGCTCGAGAGAATTGGTTGTGCGTCATCGAAACTGACTGTTGCTTCCAATTCTCTTTCGATCTCAAAGACGATTCATCCAGAAACGAAAACCGGTACTGAAAGTGGAGTGTTGTTCATTGGACGACTTCGCGACGGATCGAATATCGAAAGCCTGATAGAAGCTGTCGAGGTAGTGAGGCGTGACGGTGACGCGATAACGCTACATGTGGTGGGTGGTGGTGAACACCTCGAAAGGTTGAAGCAGGCTTATGCATCAAGCTGTCACATCATATGGTACGGTCCGATTTTCGACGATGACGATATCGCGTCGGTTAGTCGGAAATGCCGAATCGGTTGCTATCCCGGTGCCGCGGGGTTGAGTGTTGTACATATGTTCGGACTGAGTTTGCCTCCGCTTGTACATGATCGACTCCCGAAGCATATGGGTCCCGAGCCCGAATATGTCGAGCACCTCAAGACAGGTTTTCTCTATTCATGGGATGGCGGGGCTGACGCATTGTCCGATACACTGAAATATGTCTGGAGCTTGCAACCGGAGGAGTTGCGTGAAATTGCGTCGCACGCGTTTTTGAAATACCAGCATCTGAATACGCCGTCTCTGGGAACACGGTTGGCACATATCGTTGATCAGGTGATTCGTCGATAACGCTCGGAATTTGTTTGGAGTGTATTTTTTGGGGTCGTCATCGAAATCCATATTTGTCATCAGATTTTTATCGCGGATCACACACATTCATGAAAATTCTGCATATTCTTACGACAGTTGACCCGGAGACGGGTGGTCCAATTGAAAGTGTGCGACAGAGCGGTATTGAAATGATGTCCCGCGGCCATCGGGTCGAGGTAGCGTGTTTCGATGCGCCCGATGCCCCATTTCTATCGGCATTTCCGTTGCCTACGCATGCGCTGGGCCCTGCGCGCCACACTTTTTCCTACACTCCCAGATTTGTCCCGTGGCTAAGAAAGCATGCGCAGCAATTCGATGCGGTCATCATTAACGGGTTATGGCAGTTCCACGGTTTGGGTACATGGAAGGTGTTGCGTGAACTGAACGTGCCGTATTATGTTTTTCCTCACGGTATGCTCGATCCATGGTTCAAACGTACCTATCCACTCAAACATCTAAAAAAATGGCTTTATTGGGCATGGGCGGAGTATCGTGTACTACGCGACGCTCGAGCTGTATTGTTCACAGCGGAGGAAGAACGGCGTCTCGCGCGCGAGTCATTTTGGCTGTATCGCGCCAACGAACGGGTTGTATCGTTTGGGACCAGTGCACCTCCTGCAGACAAGACAGATCTGCGGAAGGCTTTTTTGCAAGCGTATCCGGAGCTTCGTCACAAACGAATCATTTTGTTTCTTGGGCGCATTCACACGAAAAAGGGATGTGACTTGCTCATCAACGCCTTCGCAAAAGTTGCAGACATCGAGGCGAGTGCTCATGTGGTCGTTGCTGGACCCGATTCCAGCGGATGGTTGATGACGCTAAAACAGCTTGCTGATGATTTGAAAATTGGTAATCGGATCACTTGGCCCGGAATGCTAAACGGTGATTTGAAATGGGGCGCTTTTTATGCCAGCGATGCGTTCATTTTGCCTTCTCACCAGGAGAACTTCGGCATTGCTGTGGCCGAAGCGCTTGGGTGTGGTCTTCCGGTATTGATTACCGACAAGGTCAATATCTGGCGCGAGGTCCATAACGACGGGGCTGGATTGGTCGGAAGCGATACGATTGAGGGAACTGAGCAAATGCTTCGCATTTGGCTTGATCTAGACTCGTCGTCGCGCGAAAAAATGCGGGAGAAAGCTTCCGAGACGTTCAGGAAACGATTCGCAGTGCAAGCGATGGTGAGCGATCTGGTGGCCGTGTTGCAGGAGAGGTAGTGGAATAGTGTTTATTTTTTTGAATGGAAGCGTTGCATAGGTCTTATTTGTCTGCAGGTTATGCGCCACGCTGCGTGCAGTGCAGAGGCGCATCATACATCGCTGTTTGCAGAACGACTCGCGTTGACATGCACGGGTGCAAATTTTATATGTAAATCGGCAATCTTCGTGTGCCTGGGAATGCATCTATGATAATTGATGAGAATGATCCATTTACCGAGCCCAGCTTTAGTTTCGGAAACAGGTTGCGACGGCAAATATGGAATTTAACATATGTTGTTTTTTTCAGATTAAGTCCTCGGTCTTGTCACGGATGGCGTGCATTTTTATTAAGAATGTTTGGTGCAAAATTGGGGAGCCATGTGCACGTCTATCCGAATGCACACATTTGGGCACCATGGAATCTTGAGATTGGTAGTCACGTAGGAATTGCCGACGGGGTCACGATATACAACATGGACTCGATCCGAATAGGTGACTATTGTGTGATTTCGCAGGGTGCACACCTCTGCGGAGGCTCCCACGACTTTAACTTAGCGAACTTTCAACTCGTAGTCGCGCCGATCGTTCTGCAGCCGCGCGTTTGGGTTTGTGCGGAGGCTTTTATCGCGTCCGGCGTTACGATTCCACGGGGTGCTGTGATCGGCGCGCGTTCAGTAGTGACGCGCAGTCTTCCCGATGCTTGGGCAGTCTATGCCGGCGTGCCAGCCAGGAAAATCGGTGAGCGGACCAAACATGAAAAATAATTCAGCGGGTATTTCTATACTCATTCTTACGAAGAATGAAGAGCAGGACCTGCCTGGCTGCTTGGAAAGCGTGGCGTGGTCAGACGATATTCACGTCTATGACTCGATGAGTACGGACGCAACTGTAGAGATTGCGCAAGCGTTTGGTGCCAAAGTGACTCAGCGCCCCTTTGATGACTGGGCCAGCCATCAGAACTGGGGACTGGTCAACATTCCGTTCAAGCACCGATGGGTCTTCTATATAGACGCGGACGAGCGAATGACGTCTTCATTGATCGAGAGCGCGTCGCGAGCAGTCAAGGTAGCTACGGACGAGGTCGCGTTCAGTATTCAGCGTCGGGATTTTTTTATGGGGACTTGGCTGAGGCACGTGCAAACATCTCCTTATTACTTGAGGCTGTTTCGCCCGGAAAAGATGCGTTACGAAAGGTTGGTGAATCCTGTTTCGATTCCGGATGGGCCGACTGCGCGTATCACTGGATATCTCGACCATTTTCCCTTCTCGAAAGGATTGCATCATTGGGTCGCGAGGCACAATAATTACAGTGACCTAGAGGCTAAGCAGATTGTTGAAAATCGACGTGGATATTCTGATTTTAGTGTTGTTAAGGCAATTTCCGCGAAAAATTTCCATGAACGTCGTTTCCATCAGAAGGAAATATTTTATAGGTTGCCGATGCGACCACTTGTTAAATTCATTATTCTTTATTTTGGAAAGCGAGGTTTTTTGGACGGAAAAGCGGGGTTTACATATGCAACTCTCCAGTCAATATATGAGTATCTCATTGCGTTGAAAACGGATCAGTTCGGCAAGCAAGATGGAAAAAATTGAATCAGAAACAGCTGAGATGGAATTCGAGCGGCTTGGGCGGCGGAGCGCTGGACGGTTAAAGATCCGATCACGAGCGCGAGAGCTCGCGAGAATCGTATGGACGCGAGCATGTGCGCAGCCATCGATCGCTGATAAGGTTTCGTTTCACTTGCTGATCCCGTTCGTCGTGAGTTAGACCAGCGGCTACGTAGATTCATGCAGTCAACGCTCTTCACGGTTCCCATTCAATTCGAGTCCGACTTACGGTGGCCAGTATCGCCAGCGACACACCGATCACACCGATTCTGTTAGTCGCGTGATGCGAAAAACATTGGATTTGGAAATTTTCAATCCATTGAGGGGTGGCCGGTGGTGAGGCGTTGCTATACGCGGCGTAACGTGCCGGCTGGCGGATATGGCCAATATCGTGGCGGATTGGTGAGAGGCAACTCATGCATGATGTATAAAGTGTTGGTGATCCATTCTCGGCGGTATGATCTTGCCGATCGTGTATTTGCACTATCGGTAGTGGCGAAAATTTGATTTCCCCGCATGCTGTTGATTCATGTGATTAATTATTGCCGATTGATATACCGGTGGATTTTTTCCAGATCGTCTTATGGATGCTCCGCGCGTGAAAAAAAATGCCTCTCTCGTATTGTTAACGCCGGTAGTTGCCATCTTCGTCAGCGGCTCAGCTAACGGAGCAGGCGCAACGGGTAACGTTAAGACCGCTTTCGGTCAATGGCATTCGTCGCAATCGAATTCACGGTCGTTTTCGCACCGGACGTTTGAAAGCTCACAGGGCTTAGGAATGTCTGCCGGCGCTGTGTCTTCGGATCGTTCGGGAGCGTTGGCGAATGGTAATCAAGGACGGAGCGTAGGACGGTCGCAAGACGGAATTGGGGGACGCCTGCTCGGTGGGCCGAGTACCTACGAAGATGGCTATCAGGCGAGTCTGGAAAGTGGTTGGGGAGCGGGGGAAAGCTACGTGTTCACGCCGGAAGAGCGGCTCGTATTGCCCGAAACCGCTGGCCGCACGGGAGGCTCGTCGCTGCGCACCGGTGTTTCTAGGGGGGCAAGCACCAAGTCGTCGGCGGGGAAGCAATTGAAGTCAGGCAGTCGTTCCGGAAGCTTTGGAATAGCATCGCCGCGCACGGAATCGTCGGCGACGCCGCGTTATAACCCGTTCAGCGAACCGAGCAGTCTAGAGGCCGCGGGGCGGATCTATCGATCCCCTTGGTGAAGGGTGGACAGGCAGTCCCCGTCGGAGCCCGACGGAGGCGGGTGGAAAGTTACCAGCTAGAAGAATAGAGAATCGAGTGTCGAAGAGGCAATCCTCCGAAGCGTTCAGGCAGAAGAAGGTCGGGCTTGCTGAAGTCATAGAGCAACACGCGACCCGAAGTCGGGGTTACCGATTGCGACACAGGGGAACTGGAGGCGGTGCCGTCGGCCGCAAAATCACCGCGACATTTCCTGGCGTGAAGGTAAGCCCATCGTCCAGATGCGCTGTCAGCGATTTGTCCGCATAAGGAGTTGGCCAGCGCGAATTTGGACATCGAGATCCATCGAAAGGCATAGGCGTACTTCGCGAAGGGGCTCGATGAAGTATGTGTGGTTCGGTCAGCATCGCTACAGCGTCAGCCGACTTTGCTGGGTTGTGGCTATTGTCAGTGGCGCGGTCGGCCCCAAGGCGGCGAACTGAGCCAATGCAGCGCTGGGTTCCGAGATCGCCGCTGTCCTCTGCGGGAGGAAGTTGCATACTCGGGGCCGTGCGTCCGAAGGCCGAGCGCGTGATCGGAGCTTGCAACGAAAGGCCCTGCCTAGCCTGCAAGTGTCCGTATCGGGTGACCATAGATTCGACGCGCTGCCTGCTGTTGGCGCCAAAATCCGCGGGATCGTTGCGGGTTCGGCGCGTATTGCGCGAGCACGGCCGTGTGATGGTTCGATGCCAGTGACTGGTACGGCGCGTGCGGTGCGGTCGAAGCACCGGACAGTGGGCGGTCGCAATTGGCGAGGACCGGTGGCCGCGTACCACCCGGCCTGACGAAACAGCACGCCGAGAACCGCGCTCTGCAAGACGCGGCTGTAGCGATGAGATGGCGCTTCAAGATTGTGACTTCGGGTTGTGGTGGCCGAATGTATTTAGAACGTTCGGGTTGCGACATACTGCACGGCATCACTGCTGACTGTCGGTGATGGGCTGCGGTGGTCAAATAGCAGCCGCATCGGTCGCATCCGTGAGTTCACCAGTTGGCATGCGGCGGATTAGGACGATGATTTGGCGGATATTTACAAATTCGAGCATGCCGATCTGCGCGATACTCGACCGGGTTCCATCATTGCTGCTGCCGGCGGCATGCACGAGCTATCGAGAACCGCGGGAGGGATATCAGTGGATCACGAGCGTCGTACAGCACTCGCCAAGATGATCGCAGGCTCGGTCGGATTAACGTATCTGGATCGCATTCACGCCACGTCGGTGACGCCCCAAAGCACGAGCGTTCGTTCCGATATCGAATTGCTCGCGGCCGATCACTTCAATGCAAAGAGTTTCGGCGCGCGAGGCGATGGCAGCACGGATGATACAGTCGCCCTTCAGAATTGGATTAACTTTCTCGTTGCGAACCAGAAACGTGGCCTGCTTGTTGCCGGCACGTATCTGATATCCCGTCCGTTGAACGTGCCGTCGGGAAATCAATGGGCAATCACTGGGGACAACGCCGGTAGCACCCGCATAGTTCAAGTCTCTGACAACGTCCCGATATTGAACATCGGATCAACGGGCAGCAAGCCGCTTATACACAGCTGGCGAATATCGGACATTGAGTTTGATTACGCGAACATCCAACCCGCGTCGAATGAAAACGCCAATCCAATCATATTTTCTCAGATGGTTTTCGAGTTCTCGCTGTTGCGCCTTCGCTTTATCAATGGTTCATATGCAATCAAGGTGAAGCCTGGTGTTGGTGGCCCTTGGGGAGGCGTGTGGGATGAGCTCGTTTTCGGAAACGGTCTAACTGCTGGCGCGATGAAGTGGGCAGGATGTTTAAATGGTGTTCCAAACAACAAATGGGGCCGGTTTTTCGTAGATTGTAAGAACATGGTCGGCCCAGTATTCATGAATATTCGGGGTTACAATTGGGTAATCGACACGATCGAATTCGTTGCCGCACAACAGGGTGCCACTCTGTTTTCAATAGATCCTGGTAGCATGTGTACAATAGGAGCTGTGAAGCTAGAAAATGGCACGTATAGGCATCCGACTAATTTAGTAAGCATTGGGCCAGGTGCGCACGTTCAAATTTCACAGTTCAGCATCAGCGGAAACGCAATGGTGCTCAATCCGACCTTTGGTACTCTAACGCTCTTTGCGACGAGCGTAGGCGGCCCAACCGGTTCTTTTGAGATCGATACGCTCGTCGCAAGCGCAACCGAGTTCGGCGGCAACGTGTTTGTAATAAGTGGCTTGCGAGGGCCATTGAGAATGCGCAACCTTGTATTCGACAAAAATCCATGGAAAATTTGCGATAACGGTTCAACGGCAACGGGCGATACGCTTACCATTGATCAATATAAGAATGATCGTGTTTCAAGTAATATCGGAGACAAAAATTACTCAGTTCAACTGGGGGTGCCCAATATATTATCGTTCGAGAGCAAATTCTCGATGCCTCGCTTTCTCGATTTACCGGCAGAAAACAACTCGATGTTTAGCGGCCTCTATTACGAAATACGTCTTTATGGTTCGGTGAATGGAGAGAATACGCTCACGATCAGGTGTGCTGGCATGACAAAATTCGTGGCAAAAACCGACAAAGTGGCGATACGATTTTCTTGGCGTAGGGCGTCGACATCGACCGCTAGTTGGATAATGACGGCGTACCAGCCGCTTCCGTAGCACAAAACGTCGAGGCAACGAATTAGTTTCCGCGACCGAATTGCAACCTCGCTGAGGAAAAGATGCAGGCGAGATATATAACGATCCTGATAATGCTTCTTGTCGTGCCATTGGCATTCGACTACAAGGCCGACGTAGATGGCCAGGGCCATGCGATTCAGTATGCACTTGTCGCGCCGGCTCTATTGAGTGGTATTTTATTGGCGCTTATTGGGCCACGATTCAAATATCGTTCAAAGCTGAGACGAATTGTTTCTCTATCGATATTGCTAACGATAGTTGGAAGTATTGTGCCGTACATCATCCAGGGTAATGATGCGGACAAGTACCTGCGCGCAGTATTTCCTTCTCTGCTGTTCGGTATTGGATATGCTGTCGGATGCCATCCATGGAGCGAGAATAGAGCGCATGCATTCGAGAAGTGGTTGTTTTATAGCATGGCACTGTCGAGCATTGGAAGCGTCATCACTGGCTTTGCGAACGGTGGTACGATTGACGATGTGAGATATCATATTGTCTCGCCCACTCTGCTCGGTTTTCAGGGGTATTTGCTCTACAGAATAGTCGTGCTACGTCATCGCACACCCTTGGTCCTTGCATTTTTCGCTTTAACGCTTGGCATTGAGTTGTTCAGTGTCACGCGTAGCTTGCTTATTGGTACGATTCTTCTATTTTTCCTTGCAGCATGGATTTCAGCGTCGGACGCTACGAAGTTCGTTTCGTCGACCATTCGCACGTCGGCAGTTGCCGTTGCGTCATTCGTATTAATCGCAAGCGTGTCGACATTGCTGTTTCCATCTGTTCTCGACCATTGGTCCCAGCGAATTTTCTATGCCCAGACTACGGGGGGCGGGAAAGACCCGACGACATTATCGAGACTTGCCGAACTTCAGAATCAGTATGATCAAGTGACGTCTGACGCACCATCTTTGCTTTTCGGAAAAGGGTACGGTCATAAATTCTGGTATGCCGAAGAATATATCCAGCAATTGCTCGCCTTCGCGCCACGTGATGCCCTAGAGTCGCAGGAAGGCTGGTCCGCAGGACATAATTTTTGGGTTTACCAGTTCTTTGTCGGTGGAATATTTTTTGGGGTAGCGCTACCTGCTTCACTTTTATATGCATTGTATCGATGCACTGCTATGTATCGACGCGCAAAGCCGGATGAAAAACAATTGCCGTACTTCCGGGAAATGGGTAAATATTTGATGATTACTTCCGGAATGGTCGTGACAACAATCGGTGGAAATCCCCTGGGTCCGCGCTATAGTGGTCTGATTTATGGGATCGCGTTGGGGGTATTAATCGCCGCTTATTCTCGCCTAGTCTCGCTGAGACGTATCAATAACATCCAGCGCACGTCGTCAAATCGATTAATCGAAGTGAGGGCGTTGTCCCAATTGCAGCGATAGACAGAACCGCACTGAGGCTATCAAGCATTCGTTGGTACCGGACAATCGTATAGTGAGTGTCGATCGTTCTCGAGAGTGTCGTCATGGCTCCTTGGGCTGACGTTTCAGCGCATACGCGATCGATCGCCTGTTTTTGGTCGAGGTCATTTTTCTCGAGTCAGCCGCCTGAAAGACCTTGACATTTTGCGATTGTGGAGAGAGGCAGCGACGCGTGCATACGGTTGCCGTTACGGAACGCATGGCCGCAACGACCGCAGGTCTCGTCGTTTTCCTCCAATCTTTTGGCAGATTTCGCCAAAACGGTGGGAGCATACTCCGTCATACTCCTGCGCGGTGAGTTAAGACGGGAGAAGTCAAAGCACAAGTAGTTGGACGATATTGCCAACCACAATCGCATCGATCGAGCATGAAAGAACCTATTCCGAGCAGCTTCGCAGTGGTCTACACGGTAAAGAACGAATGGCGTTTGCTCAAATATTCGATCCCGTACCTGCTTGCGGCTGGGGCTGCGAAGATATATGTATTCTTCGATGGCACGACCGACGAGGCTATATTGGAATTAGCAAAGTATGAAAACGTGGCGACGCGGACAACTGTTCGGGCGTTGACGATCGAGGATCCTCCGGAGTGGATAAAGCAGATCGAAGTTAACGAGGCGGAGCAGATGGATTTTCGAAAGAGAATAAATATGCTTTATGCCGCATCGTTGGCCAACGACGATGGGATTGAATGGGTGTGCAGCATCGATGCCGATGAAATGCTTGTTCCGGGCGATGGTTTTTCGAGTATTTCAGAATTATTGGCCTCAGTCGGCTCTGATGTTGATCAAATATTGATGCCAAACATAGAATTATTGCCGACACCTTCGACGGGAGAGAACATCTTCAAGTCGCAGACTGTTTTTATTCAGAGGAAGGATCGATTGCAGAATTTATGGCGTGTCGTGAACGCGCTGTTGGGAAAACTGCGTGTTGGTCCCAAGAAATTATCGCTGCTGGAGCACTACTTCTATAAAGTGGCCTTGCTTGGGCGTTTTCCGCCGACACCCGTCAATCCCATGACTGGTGAGAAAGTGCATCGGGGTTTATATCTGGGATATAATAATCATAAGGCGTTTATGCGCGCGAGTCGCGCAAGATTATTCAATTTTAATATTCATAAGTGGATCAAAATTGATCGCCGGCCAAAAACCGTGGTCGGAGGTCAGGTGCTGCACTACGACCTTCCGGACGCTGAATACTTTCTCTGCAAATTCGGCCAGCGCCCATCCAATATGCATCGCAAGGTCTTCTATACCCGCTACCAGTTGGGGATGATCTCGTGCGAAGCGCCGAACGACGTAGCCCGGCTTTTTTTTGACGAACAGATTCGAGTGGCCGATAAGGATCGCGTGGAATCGCTGATTAAGTCCGGAATTGCAGTCGAAGTGCGGACGGTGGCTGACTTCTTTGTGAGTCGTGGAGCGGCTCTCTAACCGTCTATGACATCTCGGCGAGTCCGCGCCCATCCAACCTGCAGCACAGGAGCGGCGTGTCGCTCGGCAAGGCACTTGACAACAGGTGCGCATGGCCGTTCGCGGCTGATCAGTCGGTGGTGACTTGAGTGTATGCGGAGTTACTCGCATCGCCGGCGATGACGAGTTTTTCTCTGCTCTACAGGGTGTTTCCGATTGGAGAGATCGGCATACCGACGCCTAACCTCGATTGAAAAGCGAAGTCTTTCGTAAGCGGCCGGCCAACCCGTCTTGAGTTTGGCCGAGGCGCTTGGGGGTATCGTGTCCACTGAACGAGTCCGACCTGAACAATCAGGAACGGCTTGAACAGCAAGGCTGCGATGCCGAAATGACGTTGCCGTATTCGCAAGGTGTCGGCATATTGGAGCAAGTTTCCTGCAAATTTCGACGAGGATTGGATGGGGCCGAAGACGCTGGGGCGCGGCACTGGAAGATCTGGTTTGCAGCATGAAGCGGATTCTGTCGCAGAAAACGAAGGACAAGAACAAGCTCTATGCCTTGCATGTGTCCGAAGTGGAATGCATCTCGAAAAGCAAGGCGCGCCGGCCCTACAAATTCGGCGTGAAGGTATCGATCACGACGACGCACCGAGAGGGCTTGATGATAGGCGCGCACTCGATGCGGGGCAATCCGTACGACGGGCACACGTTGGCCAAAGCTCAGGAGCAGGCGGCGACCCTGAGCGACGTGAGTCCGGAGATTGCGGTCGTCGATCGAGGCTACAAGGGTGTTGCCGTCGATGGTGTGAGGACCTATCACCCGGGCTTGCGACGCGGGATCACGCGCCGGCTGCGGGTGATGATCAAGCTGCGCAGCGCGATCGAACCGGCGATCGGCCATATGAAGGCCGGCGGCAAGCTCGACCGAAACTGGCTCAAGGGCGCACTTGGTGACGCGACTCATGCCGTACTGTGCGGCGCGGGCCATAACCTGCGGATTCGTGCGATCTTGCGCGAACGGGAAATGGCCTCACCAGCGATGGCATGACGTCACCGCCGAGAAAACGAATTGTTCAGGTCCGACTCAATACTGGCCGAATTCACAACGAGGTTGGCAACCCCCTGTCCCGTCAGCCAGCGGTGCAGCCAGAAGCCGTCGCGGCCAGCTTCATAAACAGCTATAGACCGGTGCGTCAGCGCCGAATTGGCAGCGCGTCCGCGCGTTCGAGACGGCGATGAGGACGGCCGCTGTATCCCCAGCGGCGACTGCGTAGCGGCTAGGCGCGCCCCGGGCATCACCCTGTGAAAGCTTCGAGCTCTTCTCGCCCAGTTCGCAAGCCATGTACAGCCGGTCAACCGCTGTCGTATTCTGCCCATGGAGGGTCGTGTCAGACGCGTCCAGTTGCGTGCTCCTTCGGAGAAAGCGCGTGTGCAAATCCCGTTGTACTCCAATCGGGCTTACTGCCGTTGTCCTCCCACATAGCATGTAGGCGAAGCGAGGGCGATGATCCGGTGCCCCCTTCCGTTACCCAGGCGGGACGATGTCAAGGTAGCGCCGCGGGGAAGCCGGATATGGGTTGCGCATGCTGGATGCGCGACCGGCGGCGGAGATGAGGCGGAGCGTTCGTGAGGCCACAGTGGATCAGAAAGCGAGCCCTTGGCCGGAAATGAGAAGACCTCGACGTTACGCAGCGGATGACGCCTAGCTAATGTCCGAAGAACCACATGGCGACAGCGCTACCCTTTGGGGCGCAGTCGCATCGTGCGCCGAATTCGCTCGCGTAAGCCGATCGTTAGGGGCACGCCATCGCAACGGACTACAGGAATCAGACACGTGAGCACACGAGCACAGCTGGGAGGGGCGCTACCGGCCCTCACAAGCATCCGCTTCTTTGCCGCACTTACTGTATTGCTTTCGCATTTCACGCAGCTTGGCTTGCTTAGTCTTTCCGACCGATATCTCGCGTTCGTCGATGGTGGCCGGCCGGCGGTGTCCCTGTTTTTCGTGCTGTCCGGCTTTATCCTTACTTATACCTATCACGAATCGATAGGGCACGGGGATGCGCGCCGCTTTTACGTGGCACGCTTCGCGCGCATCTATCCCGTCCTTATACTGTCGCTCATTATTGCCACCCCGGTCACAATATATGTCCTGCACCCTAACAATGCAGCTTTGCTTCTGAGTTGGTACGCCACGAAGGATCATCAGCATGTTACGGTTTTTGCGAGTCTCGTCGCGCAAATTCTCGTGTTGACAGGATGGTTCCCATACGCGGCCATCAATCAACCTTGGAATGGTCCGGCGTGGAGTATCTCGTGCGAAGCATTCTTTTATGCGATTTTCCCGTGGTTGCTTCGCAAGTTGATGGTAAATCGAATATCCAGTGTCGCGCTTATCTGTATCGGCCTCTGGGCATTGCAGGGAATTTGGATATTCCTGATAGATAATTTCATGCCTGTCGGTCGGAAAGGATTTTTGATCTCGCAGTTTCCACTCACCCATTTGACAGAATTTGTCATGGGAATTGGCGCAGCACACTATTTCATTCAGGCGCACCGCAGGGGAACCGCGACACATCGCGGCGGAGTTGTACTCGTTTGCGCGTCCTTAGTAAGCATCGCGCTCTTGGCTGCGTACCAGCCCGTCAGACCGGCGTACTATCTACAGTCCCCACTGTTCTCTGCACTCATCCTTGGCTTGGCCCTCATCCAACGCCCGGTACTCGGAGTGCTGCATCGTCGCCCGCTGATTGTCCTCGGTGAAGCGAGCTTTTCTCTTTACCTGATTCACGTGCCAATTGCGCATATTGCTCAAATTGCCGGAGTTCGGCAAAGCCATGGATGGGTCGTGCTCTTGTTCGTCATTGGCCTGAGCGTTCTGGTTTTCCGCTTCTTTGAGGAGCCGATGCGAAAGCTAATTCGACGCGGATTCGGCAACCGTAGGCCAAACGCGGTTCGCGAAACGTCTCAGCTTGTGTGATAAATGAACTCGGACATACGAGCCGACGCGGAGAGCATAATCTGCCGACGCTGGTCTGCCAAATTGGCACCCTGCAGTCTGGCCAGGCAGCAAAGCATGTCGAGAGGACTATGATCGGCTATTTTGGAAATCCTTGCTGCACAAACATCGATACGCGGCCGTCGTGACTGCTCTCCTTGCGGGTTTCCGCCCATGCACGACGCAAGTTCTTTGAATTGCATGCCAACTGCAGCAGCCAGGTTGCGTCGGCGCGTGGCCGCCATCATGAGCTTGATCCGCTCGGCGCAACTGAAGGGGCTCGATCCAATCGTCTATCTGAAGGACGTCCGGACACGCTTGCCGACCCACAAGGCCAACGATATCGATGCGCTGCGGCCGTATCGCTGGCACCCTCTCTCGACCCACCTAAACTCGCTCGTCAAGACGACGGTGGTCGCTTACAGTCTTTCGGCTGGCGGATAGATATTGCATCATCGGCTTCTCAATCCATAGATGAAATACCACGGAAGCAGCAACGCAACTTGCGAGAATCGGGATGTATGAGATTACCGCGCCGGATGTCCCGGTCAGTCCAATCTTGATTGCAAGCTTGCACAACACGCTAATTATCGGAAAATGCAGGAGGTACAGAGCATACGACGCGTCTCCAAGTGTTTGAATCCAGCGATGCACGCCCAATGGTGTTCCGGTGTCTTCGAGCTTGACTAGACCGTAGATAATCACGCTACTCGCCAATCCGTACGCGATTGAGCTCGTCGGGCCGTAAACGAATAAATGGAAATCATTTGCTACCCCCATAGCAAGGAACGTCATAACTCCGAATACTAAAATTAACGCAGGATATCTCGTCCTTATTTTCGATCCGCATAGAAGCGCAATTCCCGCTCCGAGGGCAAACAACATAATGTATTGCTTGCTGAAGAACGAGGCGGGGAAACCGCACTCGTAGTTGAAGCACGCTGCAACACTCGCAAGCAACAATGCAATGGCAATGGCTGCAAATATCCGACCAAGAATGAAGCAACCGATCAGTGCGTAGAAGGCGATTTCCCATTGTAAGCTCCACGCGACGATTATAACCGGGGCACCCGTGCCTCCGACGACAGCAGGATCTTGAGGGATCAGGAGTATTGATCGAGCAAGTGTATAACCATCGGGTATTGCTTCGCGGAGCACGGGGGATGTGGCAAGTATAAGACTTACTGCCGCGAATACAATCCAATATGTCGGGTAAATCCGAATCACCCGTTTTCGGATGTATGGCAAAAATCGGCGTGGATTGAATAGGTCGCGACGGTGTGCGGTGATGATAATGAATCCACTCAGTACGAAAAAAAATTCGACGCCAGCTTTTCCGAATTCGAATATGTGCCCAATCCACTTAACGCCGAAAATCTTGTCAAGGGCAAGCTGTGCACCGAGATGGAATAATACGACAAGCACCGCAGCCGCGGCGCGGGCCGCCTGAAGGGATTTGTACATAGTACGTCGGTCGCCGGTTCTACAATTCTCGAATAGTACGTCGGCAATCCTGTCTCGATCGGACAATGCGCCCGGCAAATATAGCCAACGTTCCGTGCAAACATATGTACTGTAAGCGCGACGCCAAGCTGACGTTCATTAATTTTCAGCGAACCGTATCTCGTCTTTGAATCGATGGAGAAGCTGGTGGAACGGTCCGCGTGGGCAGCACAAGTCCCCTTTTCACCGTCTGCTCGATTTCAAGTTTCATACAGCCCATGACCTTCGGGAGTGACCTCTGCAACTTCGTGAGCTCGAGGATCTGACGGCGCATCTCCGGATAACGGTCCGTGCGTCATATTTCGGGCAGCTCGGTGTCGCCGGAGCATTGAAATCCACTCGAGAGGTGTTTTAACAACACGAAAATTAAGAAGCGGAAGAGTAATAGAGGGAAAATACTCTACGCAATCGTCCCCTTATCGCGGCGGAAAAACTGACACGGCAGGTACGATACCGGGCTTGTATCGACTTTCGGAGACGCAGGCCGTACCGACCGCGAAGTAGGGCTGGCTGTTATTCCTCACCGCTGTACGACCCGCAACGTCGTTTCTATCGTTCGCGCTCCCCCCACACCCGCCCGCCCAATACTGTAATACTCGACCCCCAACTCCCGCATCGTCTCCGGCTCATAAAGATTCCGCCCATCGAAAATCACCGGCTCGCTGAGCAACTCGACGAGCGCCGCAAAATTCGGGCTCTTGAACACCTTCCATTCCGTGACGATCACGAGCGCATCGGCCCCTGCCGCAGCCTCTTCCGACGTCGTCACGAACTCGAGTCGCGAATGCGCGGCCGGATCATCGCTCAGATCGAGCGCAAGCACGCGCCGCGCCTCATCCGTCGCAACAGGATCATAAGCACGCACGTTCGCACCACGCTTCAGAAGCCCAATCACGAGCTCACGGCTCGGCGCTTCGCGCATGTCATCGGTATTGGGCTTGAACGCGAGTCCCCACACCCCGAACGTGAGCCCAGACAGATCATCCCCGAAGCGTTCCGAGATCTTCTCGAGCAGCACCTTCTTCTGCGCATCGTTGACTGCCTCGACGGCTTCCAGAATGCGCAGCGCCTGCCCGTACTCGGCGGCGGTTTGCACCAGCGCTCGCACGTCCTTCGGAAAACACGAACCACCGTAACCCACGCCGGCGTAAAGGAAGTCATACCCGATCCGCGGATCCGAACCAATCCCCCGGCGCACGGCCTCGATATCCGCGCCGACGCGATCTGCAAGATTCGCGAGCTCGTTCATGAACGAGATCCGCGTCGCCAGCATCGCATTCGCCGCATACTTGGTGAATTCTGCCGAGCGCACGTCCATGTAGCGCGTACGCTCGTGATTGCGGTTGAACGGCGCATACAGCCGCTTCATCTGTTCGCGTGCATGCTCGCCGGCCTCGTCGGCGTCGGTGCCGATCACGATACGATCGGGCCGCATGAAATCGTCGACGGCCGCGCCTTCCTTCAGGAACTCCGGATTCGACACGACCGAGAATTCGTGGCGCAGGCCGCGGCGGGTCAGCTCGGTTGCGATCGCATCGCGCACGTGCAGCGCGGTGCCGACAGGAACGGTCGACTTGTCGACCACCACCTTCGGCCCGCTCATATGCCGTCCGATATTGCGCGCGGCGGCGAGCACGTACTGCAGATCGGCGGAGCCATCCTCGTCGGGCGGCGTGCCGACCGCGATGAACTGGATGTCGCCGTGCGCGACGCTGGCTTCGATGTCGGTCGAGAATTGCAGCCGGCGGCTCGCACGATTGCGATCGATCAGCTCTTTCAAGCCGGGTTCGTGAATCGGTACGCCGCCGCCGTTCAGGATATCGATCTTGCGTTGATCGACGTCGACGCAAAACACGTCGTTGCCGATTTCGGCAAGGCATGCGCCCGTCACGAGGCCTACGTAACCGGTACCGATGATGGTGATTTTCATGTTGCCGTATGGAGAGGAATCGATTGCGGGTTCAAAAATCCGGATGCCGTGCGCCTGACACGTCGGCATTGGACGGCTCGGGACGCAATGCGCGCAACCTGGTGTCGAAATCGCTCAACACCGCGTCACGCGACAGGACGGCCTCGGCGAATCTGCGCCCGGCCTGTCCCAGGCGAGTGCGCTCGGCCGCATTGGCGGCGAGCGCGTCGATACTCGATGCAAGCGTTTCGGAATCGCCCGGCGGCACGACGATCCCGCGCGGCGCGACCACGTCATGCAGCTCCGTCCCCGGGCTTGCCATCGCGATCACGGGCCGCCCGCTCGCGAACATCCCGGTCAGCTTCGACGGCATGACGAGGTCGGCAGCGTCGGCGCGTTGCGGGAGGACGTGAATGTCGGCCAGATTCAGCAGCTCGTTGAGCCGGCCGATAGGCTGCAGCTCGATGAAGCGGCAGTTCCTGAGGCCGCCGCAGCGCATGAGCAGCTCGGCACGCGCGGGCCCGTTGCCGCAGAAGACGAACACCAGATTGTCGCGCGATACGAGTCGTTGAGCCGCGTCGGCGAGAATATCCAGCCCTTGCTTGGCACCCATGTTGCCGGAATAGAGCACTACCGTCGCGGCGGGAGAGATGTACAACGCCGTTCGCAGCTCGCTCGGCCGTTTGAGCGGATAGATCGAGTGGGTGTCGGCCCAGTTCGAGAAATGCACGAGCTTGCTTGAATGAATCCCCTTGCGCAGCGCGTGCTCGACCATCTTCCCGGAGATCGTCGACACGGTATCGAAGCGCTTCAGCAGCGTACGCTCGATGGCAAGCACGGCGCGCTTCAGCAGAGATCCCTTGAGCATTCCGAGGCTGAACGCCGCATCGACCTCGTAATCCTGGATATGGATCCACGCGTGGGCGCCGGTCAACCGTGCGACGAGCCAGCCGGCTGGCGCGTTCAGCAGGCTCGGCGCGATGCACACGACGACGTCGGGCCGCCAGAACGCATGCCGCAGCATGACGGGGAAGCTCGAAAGCGCGAAGCTCGCGAGATGCGCGATGCGGCGCGCACCGCTCGGTCGCGACGGAACCCACAACGGTGCGCGCCAAAGCGCGACGCCGCTGCGGCGTTCGGCCGAGTAGCTGAGCGCCGAGTAGCCGCTGGCGACCCGCCATTCGGGGTAGTACGGCGGTGCACACACGACGCGCACGGCGTGGCCTTTTTCGACGAGTGTTTCCGCCATTTCGGCGGTGTACTTGCCGATGCCGGTCAGCTCGGGCGCGTAGTTGATGCCGTATACGAGGATCTTCATCGGCTCCCAGCGAAAGATAAAAATGGTGCGGTGCGTTATAAGCGCATTGTCGGTAATGCTTATCGTGCGAGTCCGACAGAATGTTGATCGGTGCCGCCAATCGTCGGCGGCAGCCGTGCGAATCGTGGGCGAGATTGCACGCCGCGGGCAGCGTTTCCCGATGCGGCAGACAGTCTTCAGAAAAGACGCGTGCAGACCAGCGGCGAATACATCTCGATCGCCGCCTGAATCGGTGCGTGATATCCGTAGGCGAGGGCGGACACGGCAAGCGTCGAAGCCACGGCGAGCGGACGCATGGCCGGCGGCAGGATCGGTGCGTCCGTCCATCGTTTCAGCAACACGACGGTAACGAGCGCGCCGAGCATCCACCCCGCGATCACCTCGGACGCGCTATGCGCATCGTCGCGTACGCGTGCAACGCCGATCGTCGCGGCGAGGACGAGCCCCGGCAACAGCGCCGGGCCAGGGCGAACGTTCCACCCGTCGTGCAGCATCAGCAGGCACGCCATCGGCCAGACAGTCGCGGCAAGCATCGTGTGCCCGCTGATCATGCGGAAGTTCATCGACCGGATCTGCAACCCGCATCCGGCATAGAGAACTTTCGTCAGTCCGACGGCGAGCATCGCGACGGCAAGCAGCACGACCCACGACAACGCAATGCGCCAGCCATACATCGAACGAGTGAGCCACACGAAACAGATGGCGGCAAGCGGCAGCGTCAGCGCCGCGTCACCGAGGTTGCCGATAGCGAGCCACATGTCCGGTCCTCGCTGGACGAAACGGAGTTATCGATCGCTCGTGGGATGAAAAGCCGGCAACGCGATGCGCCGCGCGTCACCGCGGCGCACGATCGGCATCAGACGACCAGCTGTTCCGACATCCGCGCAAGCAAATACCGCTCGAAGTCCGCCGCAACCTCCGGATGCCGCAGCGCGAACTCGATCGTCGCCTTCAGGTACCCGAGCTTGCTGCCGCAATCGAAGCGCGTGCCGTCGTAGCGATACGCGAGCACCTGTTCATCGGTGAGCAGCGACTGGATCGCGTCGGTCAGTTGCAATTCGCCGCCCGCGCCGGGTTTGAGCCCGCGGAGATGCTCGAAGATCTTCGGTTTCAACACGTAACGGCCGACGACACCGAAGTTCGACGGCGCATTCGCCGGTTCGGGCTTCTCGACGATGCCGGACAGCTTGAAGAGATCGTCTTCCCAGCGCTTGCCGTCGATCACGCCATAGGATTTCGAATCTTCAGGAGCGATTTCCTCGACCCCGATGACCGACGCATGATAGTGATCGAAGACGTCGATCATCTGGCGTAACACCGGCTTCGGGCCATCGAGCAAATCGTCGGCGAGGATCACCGCGAACGGATTGTCGCCGACGAGCTTCTCCGCGCACAGCACGGCATGGCCGAGCCCGAGCGCTTCGGCCTGGCGCACGTAAAAGCAGTCGACATGGCTCGGCTTGATGCTGCGCACCAGCGACAGCAGCTTGTCCTTGCCGCGTGCCTCGAGCTCCGCCTCGATCTCGTACGACTTGTCGAAATGATCCTCGATCGCGCGCTTGCTGCGTCCGGTCACGAAGATCATCTCCGTGATGCCCGCTTCGATCGCTTCCTCGACCGCATACTGGATCAATGGTTTGTCCACGACCGGCAGCATTTCCTTGGGACTGGCCTTGGTGGCCGGCAGGAACCGCGTGCCCAGGCCGGCGACCGGAAAGACGGCTTTCGTCACTTTCAACATAGTGGTAATTCCATGAGTTCGGAATGAGGAGCAGACAACGTCGGGGTGCGATGTCGGTGTCCGGACGCAACAAGAGATTCGAAGTCGCACAGGACGCAATTGCCTGGCCGCGCACGTGCGATTCGGGAAATCCTAATGTGTTCGGAAATAAAGCGGCGACTGAATCTTGGGCGAATCCGACAGGTTGATTGCGAAACCATACGTTGGCGCAAGAATTATTTTGAAACAGTGTGCAAATGGCCGGCTCGGCGTTATATAGCGGATGACGGCTGTCGTTTGTCGACAGGCGTTCGCTTGGTTGGGATACGGTTCGAAGCGAAAGCCCGGAACCCGGTCGGATTTTGCAGATGCGAGTGTGTGCCGATGCATCGCGTTCACGGGCATGTCTTTAGGAGAGCGTGATGACGGAAGAGGATGATATTTGCCGGGCGTTGGGCGCACTCGGTCCTGCCTATCTCGAACTGATGCAGCAAATGTTGAAGATCGATTGCGAGGTCGCGGCACGCGAGTTGGGCATCTCGAATCAGATCGCGTCACGGATCATCGCGCTGACACCAGCCGAGATCGAAGCGCTGGTCGGCCGTGGATCGCAGCCGTAGATGGCAACGCTGGCGTCGTCTCGTCGCAACACCTGCTGGCAAATGTGCGGGCCGGATTGCGATGGTGGCCCCGTGGCCGGGAGCCGTCGAGTTTCCGGCATGCGTGGACGAAAGCGCGCCACGCTCCCGCTATATGCGAAGGAAGAAAAAGAACCGAACGAAATATATTTAGCGTTGAAACGCAATTGCCAAACAGAAGGGCGAAAGTGGAGTCACCATGACGCATTCGACCATAGACACCATGACGATATCCGAACAACGGCAGCGCACCGGGTGGGCCGGTGTCTGGCTTCCATGCACCGATCCTCCCGCGGAACCGATGTGGTGTGAGGGCCGATGGCCGGGACATCCATACGGCTTTCCCGTGTATTGGGACGGCACCAAATGGTGCAGCAAGATTTTCGGCGCCCGCGGGGATTTCTGGCGCGAGCGCGTGATACGGGCTGCATAGCAGGCATCTGCCGGCGGCGCTGCGCGTTCCGGCAAGCATTTGGGTGGGCCGGCGATCGCCACGCGACTTTGCCGAACCGCATGCCGCCGCTCCGTCGTGTCGTGCTTTCACGAACGGAAATACGAGCAACCCGCGAGGTGGCGGATTACCGCTAGGTTTTGTCCGCTCGTCGCCGTGCGCGACACGTAGAGTGCGGGGCCGAAACTCCGCGTATTGCCAATACGCGCGCTGCGGCCGGCTGAATGCAATCACCGTCCAAAATCAGGAACGCCCATGCCCGAACAGGACGACATCTTCGACGCGATTGCGGAATTCAACCGTTCGTATCTGACGCTTGCCCAGCGCTTGCTGCAAGCGGATCGCGAAGCGGCGAAACAACAACTGGGCATGTCGGACGAGACGGCTGCGATCGTGGCCGCATTGACGCCGGCACAGATCGACGAACTCGCCGAGCGTCGCGAATTGTTCTGCGAATTCCGCGCGGAATCCTCGCCCGGCCGGGCCTGATACGGCGACCTTTCCAACGTTTCATGCGTCGCGCCGCGCACGAGCCTGGCCGTATATCGGCTTGCTTGTCCGCGACCGATCGCAGCTCGGCTGTCGCCGAGGCCGCTCCCGTCAATTGTCGGCGGTGGCCGATAGTTTGGCGTTTTTCGGCTAGATGTCGAATCCCATTCGTCTAATTGGATTCGCTACGATGCGCAAAAACGCTGTTGCCACGATGTCCGCACGCGAAGCACACGATGCGGCCACGCCGATAATTGTCTTTCACCGGGGATTCGTCGTCCATGCAGGGAATGTTGGAGCATTTACTCGAGCGCCATGTGTCGATCCAATGGCGCGGCTTCCTGGAGGCATTGGCCGGTGAATTCACCGATCAGCTCGATCGGGACGAGCTGAGGCAATTGATGGCGCGCATCGGCATGCGCTTCGCGGCCGCGCATCCACTTGGCCCTTGCGAGTCGACGGACGATCTCGCGGATGCATTGAATGCCCGCTGGCGCGACATGCAGTGGGGTTACGCCGAACTGTCCGACGAGCACGATTTCCTGCGCATCGTTCATTACGCCGCGCCGTTGCGCGCGTTCGGCGACGGCTGTCTCGCATGGTCTTCCGCCTTCCTCGAAGGCGCGTATCAGGGCTGGTTCGACAGTGTCGGCGCGGCCGGTTTGCGCGTGACGCAGGACGTCGCGCCGCCGGACGATTCGCGGATCGAGCTGCGTGTTGCGCGCGCAAAGAACTGAGCGACCGGGCCGGCCGGAACTTCCGCGACAACCAATGGGCACGCTATGTCGACTTCACGGGATATCGAATCGTTGTTCAAGCGTTTTGGCGGCGATGCCGGACGCTATCACGAAGTACGTGCGGAAGCGGATGCCGAAGTGGCCCGCGCGCGTTGGCCGCTGCTCGGCGGTGTCGAGTTGCGCGCGAGCGAGTCGCAGGGGCAGCCGGGCGCCGGGTCGCCGGACGGCGCGGATAGCCTGCGCAAAATCGTACTGGCCGACACGCGTGCGTTGCCTGCGTCCGCGCAGGATAACGGCGGGCGCGAACAAGCATCCGGCACGCTGAAGAAGCTGGTCGGCAGGCCGGCGGCATCGGATGGCACGGACACGCAAGGTCCGTCACAGCCGCTGGTTCGGTTGTTCGAGCGGTTGCGCACGGAGGCGACGGGAGAGGCGCCGAAGAAGCCATCGGTGTGGACCGGCCGCTCATGAAAATCGTCGCGATCGCTTCGGCAAAGGGCGGCGTCGGAAAGACGACGCTGGCGGCGAATCTCGCGGCCGTGTTGGCGGCGTCGCGACGCCGGCGCGTGAGCGTGGTGGATCTCGATCCGCAGAATGCGCTGAAGCTGCATTTCGGCGTGCCGCTCGACATGACCGACGGGCTCGCCCATGCTGCGCTCGACAGGCTGAACTGGCCGGCCGTGGTCGTTGACGGGATCACGGTGTTTCCGTTCGGCCTGGTCAGCGAAACGGATCAACGCCGCTTCGAGCGGCTGCTCGACCGCGATCCATCGTGGCTCGCGCACGGGCTTGCCGCGCTCGGGCTCGGCGACGACGACATCGTGATCATCGATACACCGCCGGGCACCTCGGTATACATGCGCGCCGCGCTGACGGCCGCGCATTTCGTGCTCAAGGTCGTGCTGGCCGATGCGGCCTCGTACGCAACGATTCCGCAGATGCGGCGGATGCTCGACGCGTATGCCGCGAGCCGCGCGGATTTCGTGGGCGACGGCTACGTGGTCAATCAGGTCGACCAGTCGCGCGAGTTGGGCCGCGATGTGCTGCGCGTGCTGTGCGACAGCCTCGGCGCGGCCCGGTTCGGCGGCGTGATTCACAGGGATGAAGGGGTCGCGGAATCGCTCGCGTCCCGGACGACCGTGAATCGCTACGACCCGCGTTCGCAGGCGGCCGCCGATCTGAACGCGTGCGGTGCATGGCTCGAGCGCGTGCTCGATCGGCGTGACACCGCGCGGAGCATCGCTTGAGCGCCCGCGGGGAGGTCGCGCGGCCGTCGGCGGTCGACCGGTTCGTCGATGCATTGCCCGGGAGCGGCTGGTTCGTCGCGCTGCCGGTGGCCGCATGCACGCTGCTGGCGCTGTATTTCGTGTGTACGGTGCCGCTCGACGCGATCGGTCAGCTCGTGTTCGCCACCTGCTGCATCGCCTGTTCGCTGGTGGTGCGTCGCCTGGGCGGACGCTATGCGACGCTCGTCATGATCGTGCTGTCGGTGGTGGCCACCGGCCGTTACATGTATTGGAGATTGTCCGGCACGCTGGTGTGGTCGCATCCGCTCGACGCGGTGTGGGGCACGCTGCTCGCGGCGGCCGAAGTCTATGCGGCGGCGGTGCTGATCCTCGGCTACTTCCAGACCGCGTGGCCGCTCGGGCGCAAGCCGATGCCGTTGCCCGCGTCGCGCGCGCATTGGCCGAGCGTCGACGTGTTCATTCCGACGTACAACGAACCGTTGAGCGTCGTCAAGCCGACCATCTACGCGGCGCTCGCGCTGGATTACCCGGCCGACAAGCTGTCGATCCACGTGCTGGACGACGGACGTCGCCCGGAATTCCGCGCGTTCTGCGAGTCGGTCGGCGTGCACTGGACGATTCGCGATCACAATAGCCATGCCAAGGCCGGCAACCTCAACGAAGCATTGAAGATCACCGACGGCGAATACATCGCGATCTTCGATTGCGATCACGTGCCGACGCGCTCGTTCCTGCAGATCTGTCTAGGCTGGTTCATTCGGGATCCGAAGCTGTCGATGCTGCAGACGCCGCATCACTTTTTTTCGCCGGACCCGTTCGAGCGCAACCTCGGCATTTTCAGAAAGGTGCCGAACGAAGGCGAACTGTTCTACGGACTGGTGCAGGACGGCAACGATCTCTGGAACGCGACGTTTTTCTGCGGATCGTGCGCGCTGATGCGCCGCTCGATGGTGGAGGAGATCGGCGGCATCGCGACGGAGACGGTGACCGAGGATGCGCACACCGCGCTCAAGCTGCATCGCCGCGGCTATACGACGGCCTATCTTGCGATACCGCAGGCGGCGGGGCTGGCCACCGAGAGCCTGACCGGGCACATCGGCCAGCGCATCCGCTGGGCGCGCGGCATGACGCAGATATTCCGCATCGACAACCCGCTGTTCGGGCGCGGACTGACGCTGAGCCAGCGGCTGTGCTACCTGAACGCGATGATGCATTTTTTCTACGGGATCCCGCGGCTCGTGTTCCTGACCGCACCGCTGTCGTTCCTGTTCTTCGACGCGCATGTGATCCATGCCCCGGCCACGATGCTTGCGCTCTATGCGCTGCCCCACGTCATCCATGCGAACGTGACGAACTCGCGGATGCAGGGCCGCTTCCGCCATTCGTTCTGGGCCGAAGTCTACGAAGCCGTGCTCGCGTCGTACATCGCGCTGCCGACGATGCTTGCGCTGATCAATCCCCGGCTGGGCAAGTTCAACGTGACGGCCAAGGGCGGACGCATCGACCGCGGCTACTTCGACTGGGCAGTGTCGAAACCGTATCTGAGCCTGGTGGTCCTGAACGTGATCGGCCTCGCGGTGGGCGTCCTGAACCTGTCGCTCAACCGTCATGTCGGCAGCGAAGTCCAGACGACGGCGTTCAACCTGGCATGGACGACCTACAACATCCTGATTCTGGGTCTCGCCGTCGCGGCGGCGAACGAGCGCCGGCAGGTACGCGTGTCCCATCGTGTCGCGGCGCGGATTCCGGTCATGCTGCGCTTCGCGAATGGCCGGACGCTGGCATGCGAAACGCATGACTACTCGGAGGGCGGGATCGGCGTGGCGGTCCCCGACGATGCGCGCATTCCGCGTGGCGAACCGGTGACGGTATCGCTGTTTCGCGGTGTCGAAGAGTACGCATTTCCCGCGACGGTCGAATACGTCGAACCGGGGCGCGTCGGCATCCGGTTCGAGAGCCTGTCGCAGCAGCAGGAGTTCGATCTCGTCAGTTCGACCTTTGCCCGCGCCGACGCATGGATCGACTGGACGGACGGCCGCCGTCCCGATTCGCCGCTGCGTGCGTTCCTGCATCTGTTGAAGGTCGGCGTGCAGGGCTTGCTTCGCCTGATCGCGCGCCTGTACGCGGACCTGCGCGTGTACGCGCGTGGCGGCCGCAGCAACGAAAAAAAATAGCATGAGGCGGAAAGAATGACGTGGGCGTCGCGACAGCGCGGCAGCACGCGCCGCAAGGCGTGCATTTCGCAGGGCGCGGTTGTCGCGGTTCCTGCACGTGTCGGCCGGTATGCGCGCGTGTCGCGCAGGATGGTGTCGCTACTGCTCTGGGCAATGGCGAGCGGCATCGCATCGGGCAGCTGGGCCGCGGCCGCCGGGATGCAGGCGCCCGGCGCGATGCGCGCGGCGGATGGCGCGATGTCGTCGGGCGATGCGGCGCCGCCGTCGCCGGCCATAGTCGTCGGGCCCGCCACGGCGCGACCCGCGCCGCTCGCCGAGCCGGTGCCGGCGGCCGACGCCGCGCGTCGCCGCTTCGGTATGCTGCCGACCACGGCCGAGCCCGGCACGCTCGTGCCCGGCGGCCGGCGCCAGGCATTGACGTTCGCTGATCTCGGGGCACGCGATCCGCTGCAGCTGCGGGGTACCGACGGCCAGAACGGTATCGCGTTCTCGGTCCGGCGCGACGAGGTCGTCATGGGCGCGACGCTGCATCTCGTCTACAGCTACTCGCCCGCGCTGCTGCCGGATCTGTCGCAGCTCAAGGTGCTGATCAACGGCGAAGTGGCGGCGACGTTGCCATTGCCGGCCGCTCAAGCCGGCATGACGGTTGCGCGCGACGTGTCGATCGATCCGCGCTTCGTCACCGAGTACAACCATCTGAACGTTCAGCTGATCGGTCATTACACGAAAGACTGCGAGGATCCCGCCAACTCGTCGCTGTGGGCGACGGTGAGCAACGCGAGCCGGCTCGAGCTGACCTACGCGGCGCTGCCGGAGCGGCCGGAACTCGGCGTCCTGCCCGCGCCGTTCTTCGATTCGCGGGACGTCCGGCGGCTCGAGCTGCCGTTCGCATTCGCCGCGCGACCGCCGCGGGAGACGCTGGAAGCGGCGGGCATCGTCGCGTCGTGGTTCGGCGCGCTGGCCTCGTATCGCGGCGCGCGTTTTCCGGCCCGGCCCGGCGGCCTGCCTGAATCGGGCAACGCGGTGGTGTTCGCGACGGCCGACGATCGTCTGGACGGCGTGACGCTGCCGGCGATCGACGGGCCGACGCTGGCCGTCGTCGAGCGGCAGGCGCCGGCTCACGGCCAGCTGCTGCTGGTGCTCGGTCGCACGCCGGACGAAGTGAAGGTCGCCGCGCTCACGCTCGTGCTCGGCAGCAAGACGCTGGCGGGTACGCATGCCACGGTGAGCCGGCTCGAGAACGTCGCGCCGCGCGTGCCGTACGACGCGCCGAACTGGCTGTCGTCGACGCGCCCGGTGCGGATCGGCGAACTGGCCGACGGGCGCGCGCTCAGCGTGTCCGGATACGACGCGGGCGCCGTCCGGATCGATCTGCGCGTCGCCCCCGATCTGTTCACCTGGGATACGCGCGGCGCACCGATCGACCTGCGTTATCGCTACACGCCGACGCTGCGCGCGGACCGTTCGTCGCTCAACCTGAGCGTCGGCGACACGTTCGTGAAGGCGCTGCCGATCCCGGCACGGGAAACGTCGCGCTGGAGCCTGAGCCGCTACCTGCCGTTCGTCGCCAACGGTATCGACCGCGCGACGCTGCACGTGCCGCCGCTGCTGCTCACGCCGCGCACGCCGTTGCAGCTGCACTTCTTCTACGAGATCCCGGACATGGGCCGATGCACGGGGCGGCTGCTGCAGAACGTCGCGGGTTCGATCGACCCGGACTCGACGATCGACGTGTCGTCGTTTCCGCACTACAAGGCGCTGCCCGACCTCGCCGCGTTTGCGAACAGCGGCTTTCCGTTCACGCGGATGGCCGACCTGTCGGACACGGCCGTCGTGCTGCCCGCCGAGCCGGGCGCGGACGTCTACGGCCTGTACCTGCTCGCGATGGGACGCATGGGCGTGTCGACGGGTTATCCGGTCAGCGGTGTGACGGTGACGGACGCCGCCGGTGTCGGCGCGTTCGCGTCCAAGGATCTGCTGATTCTCGGCGCGCCGGACACCCAGCCGCTGCTGACCCGCTGGGCGGCGCGCATGCCGTTCGGCACGGATCGCGACGGCGGCCTGTTTGGCGGCCGGTTCGGTGGCCTGTTCGGCGGCGCCGAGGCGGCGCCGTCGCCTGGCGCCGAGCGCGAACGCGTGCGCGCCGGCCTGTCGATCGTCTCGGACGGCACGCGCGCGCTGATCGCCGGCTTCGAGTCGCCGTTGCGCAAGACGCGCAGCGCCGTCGCGTTGATCAGCGCGAGCGGGCAGGCGGACGAGGCGCTCGGCCGCGCACTGCTCGACGACGACATGCTCACGTCGGTCCAGGGCGCGATGGTCGTGATTCGCGATCGCACCGTCACGGTGACGTCGAACGAAACGTCGTATCACGTCGGTGCGCTGCCGCCGCTCACTTACCTGCGCTGGTTTCTGTCGGGGCGTCCGCTGCTGCTTGCGCTGTTCAGCGTGCTGGCCGCGTTCGTCGCGGCGGCGCTCTTCTATCGTCTGCTGCGTGCGCGTGCGGCGCGCCGGCTGAAGGAGTGACATGCGAAACCGACGGTTACGCGGGCTCGGCGCCGCCCGCGCGGGCGGTATCGCGAGTCTGCTGCTCGCGCTGACACTGCCGCACGCGGCGGCGGCCGGCAGCGACCCGCTGAAGGTACTCGTCGATCAGGGGCGATACTGGCAGGCGCATGGCCGGGGCGACCTCGCGGCACAGGCCTGGAAGAAGGTGCTGGGCGTCGATCCGAATCAGCCCGACGCGCTGTTCGGCATGGGCATGGTGCTCGCCGACCGCAAGGACGTCGACGGTGCGCGCCGCTACCTGGAACAATTGCGCCGGATCGCGCCCGGCTTCGCGCGGACCGACGAGCTTGGCCAGCGTCTGGGCGAGACGAGCGTGCGCGACGGCGAGATCAGCGACGCGCGCCGCCTCGCGCAGACGGGGCAGAGCGCGCTGGCCGCGCAACAGTATCAGCGCGCGCTGCAAGGCGCGCCGTCGTCGCCCGCGCTGCAGCTCGAGTACTTCCAGGCGCTCGCGGCGACGCCGAGCGGATGGGCCGAAGCCCGCCGCGGCCTGGAGCGTCTCGCGCGTGACAACCCCGACGATCCGCGCTACGCACTCGCGTATGCGCAGCACCTGACCTATCGCGACGCAACGCGCCGCGACGGCATCGCGCGGCTCGAGTCGCTGTCCGCCGACGCGAAAGTCGGGAAAGCGGCGCGCGAGAGCTGGCGCCAGGCGCTGCTCTGGCTCGCGGCCAGGCCGTCGGATCAGGCGCGCTACCTCGCCTATCTGAAGGTGGTGCCGGACGATCCGCCGGTCAAGGCGCGCTACGACAGCATGGTGCGACAGGATCAAACCGCGCGCGAGGGCGATCAACGCAGCGCATCGAACGAAGCGCGCGGCCACGCGATCGAGGATGGCTTTGCGGCACTCGAGCGCGGCGATCTGGACACGGCGCGCGCCCGCTTCAATGCCGTGCTCGCCACGTCGCCGAACGACAGCGACGCGCTGGGCGGCCGCGGCATCGTCGAGCTGAAGCAGGAGCACTTCGCGCAGGCACGCAGCGATCTGGAGCGCGCGGCGCGAGGCGGGAACGCGGCGCGCTGGCGCTCGGCGCTCGGCAGTGCGACGTACTGGTCGTACACGAGCGAGGCGCTCGGCGCGCAAAGCAACGGCGACTTCGCGCGAGCGAAGGCGCTGTTCGAACGCGCGATTCTTGCGGATCCGTCGAACGTCACCGCGCAGGTGATGCTCGGCGACGCGCTGCTGGAGAATCGCGATGCGCGCGGCGCCGAGCAGGCGTACCGGATGGCGCTGCGGCGCCAGTCCGACAACCCGGACGCGATACGCGGCCTGGTCGGCGCGCTGGCCGCGCAGGGGCGCGGCGACGAAGCGTTGCAGTTCGCGACGCAACTGAGCGCCGAGCAGCAGTCGAAGGCCGGCGGCCTCGACCGGTTGCGTCGTACGGCCGAGGCCGCGCAGGCGCGGCAAGCCGAAGCGCGCGGCGATCTGGGCACGGCGCGCAGCCTGTTCGAGGACGCGCTTGCCGGCAATCCGGACGATCCGTGGCTGCGGCTGGATCTGGCGCGCGTGTACGTGCGGCAAGGCGCGATCGCGTCGGCGCGCAGCATGATGGACGGATTGCTGGCCGAACGGCCCGACATGACCGACGCACTCTATGCCGGCGCGCTGCTGGCCGAGCAGACGCAAGACTGGAGCCTCGGGCTGCAGCGGCTGGAGCGCATCGCGCCCGCGCAACGCACGGCGGCGATGACGACGTTGCAGCACCGCCTCTGGGTGGGCCAGCAGGTGGCACTCGCGACACGGCTGGTGCGCGAAGGCCGCCGCGCGCAGGCGCTCGGCGTGCTGCACGACGCCGAGGGGATCGGCCAGTCGGTGCCGGGACTCGCGGCGCAGTTGTCGGCGGGCTATGCGGCGGCCGGCGACACGTCGCGTGCGCTCTGGATCGTGCAGCGTGCGCTGGCGCGCGAGCCGGACAACGCCGATTTGCTGCTGCAGTACGCGCGGACGCTGCTGACCGTGCGCAACGATGCGCTGCTGGGCGACGCGATGCGCCGGCTTGCCGCGCTGCCGCTGTCGCCCGCGCAGCGCGGCGACTTCGAACGCCTGAACCTCGAGATCGTCGTGCGGCAGGCCGATGCGGTACGCCAGGCCGGCGACCTCGCCGGCGGCTACGCCGTCATCGCGCCGTGGCTGGCCGCGATGCCGGACAGTCCCGAACTCCAGGCCGCGTTCGCGCGGCTGTACACGTCGGCCGGCGACGCACCGAACGCGCTGAAATGCTATCGGGTCGCGCTGGCCCGCCGGCCCGACGATACGGGCTTGCTGGTCGCGGCGATCTACGCGGCGAGCAGCGCGAAGGCATGGCGCGACGGTGAAGCGTTCGCGGCCACGGCGCTGCGCATCGCGCCCGACGACCCGGGCTTGCTTGCCGCGACCGGCCGCCTGTATCGCGCGGAGGGGAATCTTTCGCTCGCCGCGCAGTATCTGCAGCGTGCGCTGCTGGCCGCCAATACGCCGCCGCCGGGCAGCCAGCCGGCGCCATCGAACGTGCCGCGCGGCTGGGAAGACGCGATGCGGCGCATCGGCGCGAACCCGCTGCCCGGTACCAATCCGTTCGAAGGCAAGACCGCCGTCGATGTCGTTCATCCGTCGACCGGCTTCGGGGCCGCGGTATCGCCGCTGCCGGGCGTGCCTTCCTGGTCCACCCCGTCTTCTTCCGCGCCGACCGTGCCCTATACGATGCCTCCCGCGCCGCCCGCGACCTACGTCACCCCGTCCGCCGTGCCGGCCGCGCGCATGGTGCCGCCCGCCATGTCGCCGCAGGCGGTCACGCCCGATCCCGGCGATCCCGGCGGCTATGGCCAGGCGGCCGCCGGCGCGGGCGAGTCGGGCGGGCCCGCGACCGCGCGGCGCTATCAGTCCTATCAGTCCTATCAGCCCTATCGGGAGCCTGCCGCCGACGTACCGCCGGCGGGGGCGTCCGCGGGGTGCGTCGCGCAGTCCGATCCGAACGACGACTGTGCCGGCTACGTCGCCACGCCGTGGCCGATGTCGCCCGCGTCGCGGGCCGCGGCGGCGACCGGTTCGCCGGCGGCCGCGTCGGGTGCCAGGCCGGGCCGGCCGGCCCGCGGCGGGACGAAGGTCGCCGCGGCGCGCGCGCCCGTTCTTTCATCGGCCTACGGGCAGGCCGATGCGCCGCCTCGCTATATCCCGCAGCCGCCGGCCGGCTATGCGGGCAGCGAGGCCGTGGCCCGTGCGCCGCAGCGGGATGCGGGCGCGGGCGCCAACGCTCAGATGCTCGACGTCGCGTCGGAACTGGCCCAGGTGAACAGCGAGCAGGCCAGCACGGCATCGGGCGGCCTCGTGTTCCGAAACCGGACGGGCGAGGCGGGGCTGTCCGGCCTCACCGACATCGAGGCGCCGCTGGAAGGGCGTATCAAGGCAGGCAACGGTCACGTCGTCGTGACCGCCACGCCGGTCATGCTCGACGGCGGCAACTCGGCCACCGACGTGCCGACCCTCGCCCGGTTCGGCGCGGGGCTCTCGAGGTCGGCCGGCGGCGGCTCGCCGGGTTCCGAAACGGCGAGCGGCGTCGGTCTCTCCCTGGGTTACGAAGGCAAGCAATTGAAGGCCGATATCGGCGCGACGCCGGTCGGGTTTCCGTACCAGGATGTGGTCGGCGGCGTGCGCTTCAACGGTGCGATCACCGATCGGGCGGCCTACTCGCTGGCCGTCACGCGTCGCGCGGTGACCGACAGCCTGCTTTCGTTCGCGGGCGCGCGTGATGCGAGTGCCGGCCTCAAGTGGGGCGGCGTGACGCGCAGCGGCGCGCGCGGCGCGCTGAGCTGGGACGACGGCACCAGCGGCGCGTACGTCGCGGGCGCGTTCGACTATTACGACGGCCATCACGTCGAACGCAACTTCGCCGGCAAGGGCAGCGGCGGCGCCTATACGCGCCTGCTGCGCGACGCCGACCGAACGCTCACCGTGGGCGTCAATGCGACGTGGATGCGCTTCAGCAAGAACCAGTCGTATTTCACGTACGGCCAGGGCGGCTATTTCAGTCCGCAGCAATACGTGATCCTGAATATACCGGTCGAGTACGCGGGACGAACGGGCGCATTTGCGTACGATTTGAGCGGTTCGTTCGGCGTGCAGCATTACCGGCAGAACGCGGTGCCGTATTTCCCGCTCGATTCCGGCATGCAGGCGCAAGCGGCCGCGAATGCCGCCGCCAGCCAGGCGGTAGGGCTGGACGCGGGGGCCGTGTATCCCGCGCGCAGCAAGACGGGCATCGCGTATTCGCTCGCCGCGCGCGGCGAATACCAGGTCGCGCCGCAGCTGGCCGTCGGTGGATCGGCTTCGTTCGGCAATGCATATCAATATCGCGAGTGGACGGCGGCCGTCTATCTCCGTTACAGCTTTACGCCGCAAGGCGGCCTGCCGGCATTCCCGCCGCGCGCGTTCACGTCGCCGTATCTCGCCGACGCCGACTGAACGGATCCGCATGGCGCCGTGGCGATGCCGCGCGAATCGACGTGCGCGCCACGGTACGCGCGCCTGCGCGCGCTGGCGGATCCGTTCAGAGCTTTGTCGGTCCGGCGCTGCGTTCGCGACGTACAGTGTGTCATCGAAAATCCGGCGAGTGCCGAACCACCGGGTCGAAGCGAATCGACCGGCAAAGCGCACGCGCTGGCCCTTCAAGACCGACCATGGCCGAACAACACGACATTTCCGATGCGATCGCGGAATTCAATCGATCGTATCTCATGCTTGCGAAGTGGCTGCTCCTCGTCAACCGGAGCGAGGCCACACGACAACTCGGCGTCTCGGAAATGACGGCATCGCGCATCGCATCGCTGACACTGGCCCAGATCGACCACCTCGCCACGCGCGGCAAGCTGTTTTGCGAGTTTCGCGACGAGTTCGCGCCAGGCTGTGCGTGAGTTCGTCGCGCGACGGTTCGTCATGACATCGGGACGGCGCCGTCGTCAGGACGCAGGGACGTACGCGCGCCGCGACGGCATCCTGAATCCGAACGCAGTGCGCGATCACGCAACGGTCCGACTGCTT